>DATMVI010000452.1:0-2615 GCA_035563275.1 Pyrinomonadaceae bacterium | reverse complement strand
ATCGGGAAGGGGTGAAGGGGTTTGAGTTACGGCGTGACGAGTTTAGACGAAAGCGGCGTCGGGGCGGCGCGGGCGGGCGAGGCGGCGGCCGCCGCCGCCGGGGCCGCGCGCGAGCTGCGCGGGCGCGACATCATCTGCTTCGCGCAGGACTGGACGGGCGACCCGCTCTCGAAGACGCACCTGATGAGGGCGCTGGCGCGCGACAACCGCGTGCTGTGGGTCAACTCCATCGGCATGCGCGCGCCCTCGGCCTCGGCCGCCGACCTGCGCCGCTCGCTCTCGAAGCTCAAGGCCGTCGCCACGCCGCTCAGGGAGGTCGAGCCGAACATCTTCGTCCTCAACCCGCTGACGGTTCCGGCCTACGGCCTGCCGTTCATGAAAGCCTTCAACCAGCTCGCGCTCCGGCTTCAGGTGCGGCGCGCGATGCGGCGGCTCGGCTTCCGGCGGGCCATCAACTACGTCTTCCTGCCGCCGGCCGCGCTCGTCGCCGGCCGCCTCGGCGAGGAGCTGGTCGTCTACCACTGCGTGGACGAGTACGCGGCCTTCTCGGACATACAGGCCGCGCCGATTCTGGAGCTGGAGGAGATTCTGCTGCGCCGCGCCGACATCGTCTTCGCCTCGGCCGAGCTGCTCGTGCAGTCCAAGAGCCGGCACAACCCGCGCACGCACCTCGTCCGCCACGGCGTGGACTTCACGCACTTCAGCCGCGCGCTCGACGCGGAGACGAAAGTGCCGGAGGAGATCGCCTCCCTGCCGCGCCCCGTCATAGGCTTCTTCGGGCTGGTGGCCGACTGGGTGGACGTTGACCTGATGGCCGAGGTGGCGAAGCGCTTCAGTCAGGGCTCGCTCGTCGTCTTGGGCAAGGTGACGACGGACGTGACGGCGCTCGAAAGTCTGCCGAACGTGCGCCTCTTGGGCCGCAAGCCTTACGCGGACTTGCCGGCCTACTGCAAGGGCTTCGACGTGGCGCTGATGCCGTTCCGCCTGAACGAGCTGACGCTCAACGCCAACCCGCTCAAGGTGCGCGAGTACCTCGCGGCCGGGCTGCCGGTCGTCTCGACGCCGATCCCGGAGGTCGAGGTGCTCGGCCTCTGCCGCATCGCCGAGGGCCGCGACGCGACCGTCCGCGAAATCGAGGCCGCGCTCCGCGACCCCGGCCCGTCGCGCGCCCGCAGCGAGGCCGTCCGCGGCGAGAGCTGGGAGGCCCGCCTCGACGAAATCCGCGAACACCTCGCGGGGATGAGAAAGCAGTAGACAGTAGACGGTAGTCAGTAGTCAGTAGGCTCCGCACTGCGATAACTGACGCTGACAGCCGGAAGATTCGAGAGCGGCCGTCTTTCTACTGACTACTGACTACTGACTACTGACTACTTGAATCCCATGAAACAAGTCCTTCGCAAAGGTTTGAAAGACATCGTGGTGGAAGAGGTGGCCGACCCGGTGGCCGCGCCGCACCACGTCCTCGTGCGCCCCTTCTACTCGCTCATCAGCAGCGGCACGGAGACGGCCGACCTCCACACCGAGGGCGTGCTCAAGGAGGTGGCCGAGAACCCTTCGCACCTGCGAAAGGTGTGGGACGTGATGAAGGTCGCCGGCCCCCTGAAGACGCTGGCCGAGGTGCGCGCGAAGTTCGAGGAGTACGCGGCGCTCGGCTACTCGGGCGCGGGGCTGGTCGCGGACAAGCACCCGACCGTGACCGACCTCGAAGTGGGCGACCGCGTCGCCTACGGCGGCGAGGGCACGGGGCACGGCGAGACGGTGCTGGCGGGGCGCAACCTCGTCGTCAAGGTTCCCGACAACGTGCCGTTCGAGCACGCGTGCTTCACGACGCTCGGCAGCATCGCGATGAACTCGGTGAGGATCGCGCAGATCGGCGTCGGCGAGACGGTCGTCGTGATGGGGCTGGGGCTGGTCGGGCAGTTGGTCGCGCAGCTCGCGGGCGCGCAGGGCGGCGTGGTCGTGGCGCTCGACGTGAAGCCGGAGCGGGTCGAGCTGGCGCGCGCCGCGGGCGCCGACTTCGCGCTCGTGGGCGGGGCCGGCGCGCCCGCGGAGGTCGCGGCGCTGACGGGCGGCCGCGGGGCCGACGTGGTCATCGTCGCCGCCGCGTCGAAGTCGCCCGCGCCCGCGCAGCAGGCCGTCAAGCTGTGCCGCGACCGCGGCCGGCTCGTCATCGTCGGCGCGGTGCCCCTCGAACTCTCGCGCGACGAGATGTACGTCAAGGAGCTGCAACTGCTCATGTCGCGCGCCTACGGGCCGGGCAGCTACGACCCGAACTACGAGAAGCGCGGGCAGGATTACCCTCTGCCTTACGTCCGCTGGACGGAGAACCGCAACATGGAGGAGTTCCTGCGCCTCGCCTCGCGCGGGCGCCTCCAGCTCGAACAGCTCATCACGCACCGCTTCGCGCTCGAAGAGGCGGCCGCGGCCTACCGGACGATTATGAACCCGGCCGCGAACAGCCTCGCCGTCGTGCTGCGCTACCCGGCGGCCGACGCGGCGGCCGACGCGGGGCGGGTCGCGCCGCCCGCCTTCGAGCCGCGGCGGAAGATACAGACCGGCGCGGGGGCGGGGAAGTCGGCGCGCCTGCGCGTCGCGCTCGTCGGCGCGGGCAACCT
>DATMVI010000451.1:0-7131 GCA_035563275.1 Pyrinomonadaceae bacterium | reverse complement strand
GCCGCGGCGGCGACGTGGCGGCCCCGACCGCGCCCGTGCTCGAAGGCCAGACGCGCCGCGTGTGGGTGCTCGGTCAGGACGGGCAGCCCCAGCCGCGCCGCATCAAGGTCGGCCTGACCGACGGCGCGTCCACGGAGGTCGTCGAGGGCGAGCTGCGCGAAGGCGAGGTGGTCATCACGGGCCAGAACGTCACGGCGCAGCAGGGCGGCGCGGGCGGGCAGCAATCCGCGCCGGGCTTCGGTGGCGCGCCGCGCATGGGCGGCGGCGGGCGGGGCGGCGGCGGGGGTGGTCGCCGGTAAGCCTTCGCATGCTTACGGGCGGCGGCGGCCGCCGCGTGCCGGGGGGCACCCGCGGCGGCCGCCCTTACTCTCTGACTGGCGAGGAGTGTTGAAGTGATGCAGACGCAGACGGCAATCGAAACGGGGCGGCAGCAGTTCTACGGCGAGCTCGTGCGGCCGCACGCGGAGGCGGCGCGGCCCGTCATCAGCCTCGAAGGGATTCACAAGACTTACGTGATGGGCGACGTGGAAGTCCACGCGCTGCGCGGCGTCTCGCTCGACATCAACGAGGGCGAGTTCGTGGCCATCATGGGCACGTCGGGGTCGGGCAAGTCCACGATGATGAACATCGTCGGCTGCCTCGACCGCCCGTCCAAAGGCCGCTACGTCCTCGACGGGCAGGACGTCTCGGCGCTCTCGAAGGACGAGCGCGCCGACATCCGCAGCCGCAAGCTCGGCTTCGTCTTTCAGGGCTTCAACCTGCTCTCGCGCACGTCGGCGCTGGAGAACGTCGAGCTCCCGATGCTCTACGCGGGCGTCGAGGCGGCGGAGCGGAAGCGGCGCGCGGTCGCGGCGCTCCACTCGGTCGGCCTCGCCGGCCGCGAGCAGAACCACCCGAACCAGCTCTCGGGCGGCCAGCAGCAGCGCGTGGCCATCGCGCGCGCGCTCGTCAACGACCCGACGCTGATTCTGGCCGACGAGCCGACGGGCGCTCTGGACTCGCGCACGTCGGTCGAGGTGATGGAGATTTTCCAGTGCCTCAACCGCGAGCGCGGCATCACGCTCGTCCTCGTCACGCACGAGCCGGACATCGCGGCCTACGCCGACCGGATCGTCGTCTTCAAGGACGGCAGGATCAAGAAGGACACGCGCGTGGACGCGCCGCGCGACGCCGCCGAGGAGCTAAAAAACCTCCCCGCGGTAGAACCGGATGAGGACTGAGGAACGGATATTAAAGAAGTCGTCAGTAAAGACAATCCGCTGACTGACAACTGATGACTGACGGCTGACGACCGGGAACTAATCTTATGAACGCACTTTCCATCATCCGCATCGCCTTCCGGGCGCTGGTGCGCAACAAGATGCGCGCGGCGCTGACCATGCTCGGCATCATCATCGGCGTCTCGGCCGTGATCGCGATGGTGAGCATCGGGCAGGGCGCGCAGGCCGCCGTCCAGTCGCAGATCGAGGGCATGGGCACGAACCTGCTCTTCGTCAGCGCGAGCGCGCAGAACACGGGCGGCGTCCGCGGCGGCGCGGGCGCGGACTCGACCGGCAGCCCGCTGACCGAGGAAGACCTCGCGGCCATCCGGCGCGAGGTGCCGAGCGTGGCGATGGTCAGCCCGCAGGTCAACTACCGCGCGCAGATGGTGGCCGCCAACCTCAACTGGAGCGCGCAAGTGCAGGGCGTCGGCCACGAGTTCACGGAGATTCGCAAGTGGGGCGTCGCCGGCGGCGCGTTCTTCACCGAGTCGGACGTGCGCACGGCCGCGCGCGTCATCGTCCTCGGCCAGACGGTCGCCGACAGCCTCTTCCCCGGCGCGGACGCCGTGGGGCAGACCGTGCGCGTCACGAACCTGCCGTTCCGCGTCGTCGGCGTGATGGCGCGCAAGGGGCAGGATCAGGCGGGCCGCGATCAGGACGATCTGGCTTTCGCGCCCTACACGGCCGTGCAGAAGAAGCTTCTGGGGAACAACCGCCTTCAGGTGGCCTACGTCTCGGCCGTCTCGCAGGACGCGACCTACACGGCGCAGGCGCAGATCACAGACCTCCTGCGCCAGCGCCACAAGCTCACGCCCTCGGAGCCGAACGACTTCACGGTGCGCAACATGTCGGACGTGGCCGAGGCGGCCAACGAGACTAACAGCACGATGACGATCCTGCTGGGCTGCATCGCGGGCGTCTCGCTCTTAGTCGGCGGCATCGGGATTATGAACATCATGCTCGTCTCGGTGACGGAGCGCACGCGCGAGATCGGCATCCGCATGGCCATCGGCGCGCGCTCGTCGGCCGTGAGGACGCAATTCCTCATCGAGTCCATCGTTCTCAGCCTGACCGGGGGCATCGTCGGCATCGTGCTCGGGCTCGGCGTGTCGCTGGCGATCCCGCTGCTGCTGGGCTGGCCGACTCTGGTCTCGACGGCCTCGATCGTCGGCTCCGCGGTCTTCTCCGCGGCGGTCGGCATCTTCTTCGGCTACTACCCGGCGCGCAAGGCCGCCGGCCTCGACCCGATTGACGCCTTGCGGTTCGAGTAAGGGGAGGTTCGGAGTCGTCAGCCGTCGGTCAAGAGAAAACCGACGGCTGATAATTGATAACTGAGTTTCGCCGGTGGGCCGAGACAAGGGGAGTTATTATCATGACTAATACGGAAGTTATTAAGTGGCCGGCGGTCGGGGTCGAGGCGGCGGCGGAAGCTAAGAAGCCGTCGCGCAACGACGACTACGAGTTGGCGCAGCGCGCGGCGGCCGGCGACGGGGCCGCCTTCGAGCAGCTCTACCGCCAGCACCACCGGCGCGTCTACAGCCTCTGCCTGCGCATGATGCAGAACGAGGCCGAAGCCGAAGACCTCACGCAGGAGGTCTTCGTGCAGCTGTTGCGCAAGGCCGGCATGTTCCGCGGCGACTCGGCGTTCACGACGTGGCTGCACCGCCTGACGGTCAATCAGGTCTTGATGTATTTCCGCAAGAAGGGCGTGCGGCTGGAGCGGACGACCGAGGACGGCGAGATGCCGGAGCAGGTCGTCAAGGGCACGGAGAACACGGCGCGGATGCCGGTCGTCGACCGCATCGCGCTCGACCGCGCCGTCGCCAAGCTCCCGCCCGGCTACCGCGCCGTCTTCCTCCTGCACGACGTTGAAGGGTACGAGCACGAGGAGATCGCGAAGGCGCTCGGCATCGCCGCCGGCACCTCAAAGTCGCAACTGCATAAGGCACGCATGAAGCTGCGCAGCATCCTCCGGCAGTTGACTTAAAAACAGGGCCGCGGGCGGGCGTGAACATAACCGCGGGCGCCCCCGCCAGCAGCGCCCCGACCGGGGCCATCCCCATGAACATCATCGAGTAGAAGGCCATCACGCGCCCGCGCAGCTCGTCCGGCACCATCGACTGAATCAGCGTGTTCGACGAGGCCATCTGCACCATCATCGAGAAGCCGGCCGGCACGAGCAGCGCCGCCGAGAGCCAGAACGAGCGCGACAGCGAGAAGAGGATGATCGAGGCCCCGAACGAGGCCGAGGCCAGAGCGATCCAGCGCCCCAGCCCGCGCAGACTCTTGCGCGCCGCCAGCGCCAACGCGCCCGTCAAAGCGCCCAGCCCCGAGGCCCCCATCAGAAGCCCGAGGCCGCCCGCGCCCCCGCCCAGAATCCGGTCGGCGAAGATCGGCATCAGCACCGCGTAAGGCATCCCCGTCAGGCTCACCAGCCCGAGCAGCAGCAGCAGCGCGCGCACCGGCCCCGTCCGCGCGACGAACCGGAAGCCCTCGCGGATGCGCTCGAAGGCCGACCCCGACCGCGGCCGCTCCGCGTGCGCGACCCTCATCATCAGCAGCGAGGCGAGCACGGCCACGTAGCTCACGCCGTTGGCGAAGAAGCACCAGCCCTCGCCGACGGCCGCCACCACCACGCCCGCGATGGCCGGCCCGACGATGCGCGCGCCGTTGAACATCGACGAGTTGAGCGCGATGGCGTTGATGAGGTCTTCCTTGCCGACCATGTCCACGACGAACGACTGGCGGGCCGGGATGTCGAAGGAGTTGACGACGCCTAAGAACGCCGCCATCACGAAGACGTGCCAGACCTCGACGGCGCCGGCGAGCGCCAGCCCGGCGAGCGTCAGCGCCAGAAGCATTGAGGCGGCCTGCGTGGCGAGCAGGATGCGGCGGCGCGGGTAGCGGTCGGCCGCCGCGCCGCCGAGGGGCGCGAGCAGGAAGACGGGAATCTGCCCGGCGAAGTTGACCGCCCCCAAGAGCACGGGCGACCCCGTCAGGCGGTAGACGAGCCACGCCTGCGCCACCGACTGCATCCACGACCCCGAGAGCGAGACGAACTGCCCCGCGTAGAAGAGCCTGTAGTTCCTGTGCCTGAGCGCGCGCAGCGCCGCCGGCCAGCGGGTCGCCCGCCCCCCGCCCGCCGCCTCCGCCGACGCGCCCCGCCCGTCTCTCGCCATCCGTCCCCCCCGAAGAAGTTTACCACCCGCGATTTTCGATGGAAGTTGTCACGGCCGTCTGCCGTAAATCGCAAATCGAAAACCGCGCGGCGAAAATTCTTTTTCAGTCTTCGAGGAAACGCGCGCGCACGAGCGGCTGGCCGGCGAGCGAGGCGCGGAAGCCGTAGAGGGCGAGCGCCGAGAGCATGAACAGCTCGACGACGAAGCCGCCCGCGTACCACGCGGAGAACTCGGTGTTCATGGGGAAGAAGGCCCAGAGGTGGAGGAAGAAGAAGGCGGCGACGGTGGCGAGCAGGCCGAAGCGCGCCAGCACCGTGACGACCAGCGCCGGGCCGAGCACGGCGAGCAGCAGCGAGAGCGGCGACTCGCCGGACACGGCCGCGACCTGCGGGGTGCACACGACGAGCCAGCCGGCGAAGAGGGCCAGCCGCTTCCGCCTGAAGAGCATCAGGAAGAAGAGCATGACGGCCGCGGCGATGAAGGAGAACATCAGCGAGCCGTTGATCTGGTTGACGAGCAGCGGCACGAACCCGTTCAGGCCCAGCAGCCCGCTGTCGTAGATGAGGGGCGAGCCGAGGTTGGGCGCGCGCGGCGGCCGCCCCGCGAGCGCGGGCGCGAGCGCGGCGAGGTGGAGCGAAACCATGATGGCGGCGGCGAAGGCCGCGCCGACGAGCACGTCGCGCCCGATCAGGGGGTCGCGGAAGCGCCCCGCCAGCAGGCGGCTCCACGCGATGATCCACTCCGGCCAGCGCCGGCGCAGGGAGGGTTCGAGCGCGAGGTACATCATCCCGAGGAAGGCGGCCCAGAAGAGCGCCGACTGGAGGCACGCGGGGAAGCCGCCGCCGACCTCGCCGAGCGTCGGGACGTGGTGGCCGTTGAAGACCCAGTAGACGATGCGGTCGGCGAAGACGAAGAGCGCGATGCGGAACGCGCCGCGCCGGTCGCCCCGGCCGAGCCGCAGGTTCCTCCACGCGAGCAGCGCGCCGAGCGCGAGCGCGCCGAAGAAGAGCGTGAGCAGCACGACCGTCTCCCACCACGCCGCCCCGCTCTCGTCGTCCGACGCGTAACGCCACGCCGAGCCCCACGGCCCCGCCGCCTCGAAGTAGACGAAGCGCCCGCGGTAGCCGGCGGCCTCGACGCGCAGCGGCAGGTCGGGCCGACCCGGGTACGCGCCCTCCCACGCGGCGCGCGCGTCGAAGACCTGCGGGGAGTTCAGCCGCGGCGGCGCGGGCCGGAAGGCCGACTGATCTAGTCCGGCCTCCTCGAAGAGCTTCGACCAGTCGGGCGCCGCGGCCGGCTCCGCGTTCGGGCCGGCTTCGATTTGCTGAGGCACGGCCTCGAAGTAGGTGAGGCGGCCCGTCGTGTCGAGGACGGCCGTCGCCATGCCGGGGATTTCGTTCGGCGGGTCGTGCGGCGCAATCGCCCAGTAGTCGTAAGCCTCAAGGTAGCGCGGGCTCTGCCTGTACCAGAAGGTGACGGCCGGCGGCTGCCCCGTCCGCAGCTTCTCCCAGCGGTCGGGCGAAGGGTCGTGCTCGCGCAGGTAGGCGAGCAGCGCGAGGTTAGCGCCGAAGCCGTGCGCGGTGTCGGTGACGGGGCCCTCCTGCCCGAGCCGGCGCGCGACCCCCGCGGCGTGCCGCTTGAGGTCGTCGGCCGACCTTTCGAGCGGCACGAGCCTGTGCAGCGAAGTCTTCCCCGAGAGCCAGACGGCCAGCCCGACGCCGACGAAGAACCACACGAGCAGCGCGAGGGCGACCGCGGGCCGGAGGCTCCCTTCCTTCGGCGCGGCCGCGACCATCTCGGGCGAGGGCGTCTCGCCGGCGGCGAGCGCGGCGGCCAGAGGGTCTCCGCCGGGGAGGGCGGCCGCGACTTGCAGCGCCGTGGCCGGGCGCTTCGAGGGGTCGCGCTCAAGGCAGCGGAGGATGATGCGCTCGACGAGCGGGTCGAGGTCTGAGACGTGGCGCGAGGGGCTGGAGGGCTGCGCGGCGCTGCGGCGCAGCGCGAGCAGCTCGGGCAGCGAGGCCGCCTCGAAGGCGCGGCGCCCCGTGAAGAGTTCGTAGAGGACGAGGCCGAGCGAGTAGATGTCGCTCTGCGCGGTCAACTCGCCGGCTTCGAGCTGCTCGGGCGACATGTAGGCGGGCGTGCCGGCGGCCGGTCGGTGGCCGCCGGTCTCTTCGGCCAGCGCGGCGATGCCGAAGTCCGTGATGCGCACGTCGCCGCGCTCGTCGAGCATGACGTTGGCGGGCTTGAGGTCGCGGTGGAGCACGCCGCGCTCGTGGACGGCGTTGAGGCCGGCGCAGAGTTGCCGCGCCGTCTCGACCGCCTTGTCGTGCGGGAGCCTGCCGATGCGCTTGACGAGCGAGGCCAGCTCCTCGCCGCGCACGTACTCCATCGAGAGGAAGTGCTGGCCCTCCCACTCGCCCGCGTCGTAGACGCGGCAGACGTGGCGGTGCGAAATCTGCCGCGCCACGCTCACCTCGCGGAGGAAGCGCGCGAGCGCTTCGGCGTCGGCCGAAAGCCTCTCGGGCAGAAACTTCAGCGCGACGGGCTGCTTGAGCTTGAGGTCGTCGGCGCGGTAGACCTCGCCCATGCCGCCCTTTCCGAGCTGCCCGACGATGCGGTAGCGTTCGGCCAGGATGGTGCCGGGGATAAATCGCGTCTCGTTGACTGCGACGGACGTCGCGCGGGGCAGC
>DATMVI010000450.1:0-3362 GCA_035563275.1 Pyrinomonadaceae bacterium | reverse complement strand
CTCGACTCAGCGCTTGCGCTGGCGCGGGTCGAGGTACTCGCGCAGGCCGTCGCCGAGGAAGTTGAAGGCGAGGACGGTGAGCGCGATGGCGACGCCGGGGACGATCATGGCGTGCGGGGCGACGCGCAGCGTCGTCAGGTCGCGCGCCTCTTCGAGCATCACGCCCCACGAGGGCGCGGGCGGCGGCACGCCCAAGCCGAGGAACGAGAGCGACGCCTCGGAGAGCACCGCGCCGGCCATGCCGAGGCTCGCCTGCACGATGAGCGGCTGCACGGCGTTGGGCAGGATGTGGACGAAGAGGATGCGCCAGTCGCGCGCGCCGAGGGCGCGGGCCGCCTGCACGAAGTCGTACTCGCGCACCTTCAGCACCTGCGCCCGCATCACGCGCGCGTACCCGACCCAGCCGATGATGCACAGCGCGAGGATCAGCTTGTTGAGGCCCGCGCCGAGGAAGGCGACCATCGCGATGGCCAGCAGCAGCCCGGGGAAGGCGAGGAAGACGTTGAAGAGGTAGCCCGAGACGACGCGGTCGATCCACCCGCCGTAGTAGCCGGCCAGCGCGCCGATGGCCGTGCCGACGACGGCCGAGACGGCGACGACCACCAGCCCCACCCGCAGAGAGATGCGCGCCCCGTGGACGACGCGCGAGAAGATGTCGCGGCCCGTCGCGTCCGTCCCCAGCCAGTGCTCGGGGGACGGCGACAGGTAGCGCGCGGAGAGGTTCGTCGCCCCCACGTCGTGCGTCGAGATGGCCGGCGCGAACAGGGCCACCAAGACCAGCAGCGCGATGAAGACGAGGCCGAAATACGCGAGTCGGTTCATAAAGGCCGTGAATGGTGAGTCGCGAATCCTGAACCGCGGTCGGGCGTCACCCCGCCGGCGCCGTAAAGCGCGGGCCGGGCGGGGCGAACGATTTCCGGCTCACGGTTCACGAAACTCTGATCCGCGGGTCGAGCCGCCGGTAGAGCAAGTCCGTCAGCGTGTTGGCGGCGATGTAGGTGACGCTGATGACGAGGACGCAGCCCTGCACGAGCCGGTAGTCGCGCTTGCCGATGCCGTCGTCGACGAGGAGCAGGCCGAGGCCCGGCCAGTTGAAAATCTTCTCCGTGATGATCGCCCCCGCGAGCAGCACGCCGAGCTGGAGGCCCAGCACCGTCACCACCGGAATCAGCCCGTTCTTCAGGACGTGCTTGTAGACCACCTTCCGCTCGCTGAGGCCCTTCGCGCGCGCCGTGCGCACGTAGTCCTCGCCCATCTCCTCGATGACCGACGAGCGGATGAGGCGCGTGAGCAGGGCGGAGAGGGCCGCGCCGAGCGTGACGGCCGGCAGGATGATGCTCGACCAGCCGAAGCGCCCCGAGGGGTCGAGCCAGCCGAGCCACACCGCGAAGAGGTAGATGAGGAACGGCCCGACGACGAAGCTCGGCAGGCTGATGCCGACGAGCGCGACGACCGACAGGACGTTGTCGAGCCAGCGCCCGCGGTTCGTCCCGGCCACGACGCCCAGAGGCACGGCGATGCTGACGGCGACGAGCAGCGCGGCGAGCGCGAGCTGGATGGTCGCGCCGTAGCGGCCGAGGATGAGGCTGACGACGGGGCGGTCGGTGCGGAACGAGCGGCCCATGTCGCCGCGCAAAAGCGCCGACCAGTAATCCACGTAGCGGTTGTCGGCCCCGTGCCAGCGGAAGCCCTCCTCGCCCGCGAAGGAGAAGAAGAAGGCCGGGCGGTCGAGGCCGTGCTTCTGGCGGAACTGCGCGACCTGCTCCGGCGTCGCCTGATCGCCGAGGATGGCCAGCGCCGGGTCGCCCGGCACCAGCTCGATCAGCAGCGTCACCAGCGACACGACCGTCCACACGACGAGCAGCAGAATCACGAGGCGGCGCAGGATGTCGAGAAGCTTGTGCTTCATCCGTCCGTAGAAGGGAACCCGAATTTTCTGGTTAAGGCGTGGAGGATGATAGCACTTGAAAAGCGGATTGCGGAATGCGGATTTCGGATCGCCGGTTAAGAAGGTGACGGCCTCTTTAACCCGCAGTCCGAAATCCGCATCCCGCAATCAGAAAAAGCCGTAGCCCGACGGACGCCCCGCACGCCGGCCCCGACAACCAGCGAACAGGTTTGAACCCATCGGGCTACGATCTGGGCTGCGTCCCCGGAGGGTCGCAACCGAGATGTCCTCAAACCGGATTGCCTGTCAACCCCGGGCCGGCCGCGCGCCCGTGTGCAGCGCCGCGATGCCGCCCGTCAGGTTCCTGTAACCGACCGCCTCGAACCCCGCCTCCCGCATCATCTCGGCCAGACGCTTCTGGTCTGGGAACTTCGAGACGGAGTCGGGCAGATACTCGTAAGCGCCGCGCGAGCCGCTGACCAGACCGCCGACGCGGGGCAGCACCCGCGTGAAGTAGAAGCGGAACAGCGCGCGGAAGCCGGGCACGACCGGGGTCGAGAACTCCAGAATCGCCGCCCGCCCGCCCGGCCTCAAAACTCTTTTCAACTCGGCCAGCCCCTCGGCCACGCCCGCCAGATTCCGCAGCCCGAAGGCGATGGTCACCGCGTCGAACGACTCGGCGGCGAACGGCAGCCTCAGCGCGTCGCCCTCGACGAAGGGCACGGGCCGCGCGCCTCCGGCCGACTTGTCGCGCGCGATCTCAAGCATCGGCCGGCAGAAATCGACGCCGACGACCCGGGCGCGCCCGGCGTCGAGCAGCGCCAGCGAGAGGTCGCCCGTCCCGCAGGCCACGTCGAGCACGCGCGCGCCCTCGACCAGAGACGGTTGCAGCTCGCGGGCCACCAGACGCCGCCAGCGCTTGTCAATGTTCCCCGACAGAAGGTGGTTCAGAAGGTCGTAGCGGCCGGCGATGCCGGCGAACATCTCGCGCACGCGGCGCGCGTGCTCGGCCCTCGAATCAATCTGCGTGCGGGTGTCTGGACGCGGCAAAATTAGCGGATTGGTACTATCGGATGGTTGCGGTTGACTTGCGGTTTTCTTGCGAATCGCTTACGGGCGTTTGAGCTGGATGGCGGGTTGCGCCGGCCGCGGCGCGGGCGCCGGCGCGGGCTGTTGCGCCTGACTCGACGGCTGCTCGCCGAAGACCTCAACGCCGCCGAGTCGCGCCAACTCGGTGCGGAGCGCGGCCGGGTCGCCGACGGCCACGGCGGCCGCGGGCGTGTGCAGGAAGAGGCGCGCGGCGACGCGCTGCGCTTCGCCGGGCGTGAGGGCGGCGACGGCCCGCGCAGACTCGGCGGCGGTCACGGCCGGCGTCTTGTAGGAGTGCTCGTCGAGCCACGCGTCGGCCAAAGCGTCCGCGCCCTGCCGCGCGTTGAGCGCGTCGGTGTAGGCGCGGCGCGCGGCGTCAAGCTCG
>DATMVI010000449.1:0-5909 GCA_035563275.1 Pyrinomonadaceae bacterium | reverse complement strand
GCGAGCCGACCACCGCCCCGACCTCGTGCCCCTCCTCGCGCGCCCGCGCCGCCACGAGCCGCCCCATCGCGCCGTTCCCGATTAAAGCGAGTTTCATCCTTCTTAACCCTGACCGCCCGCGAGGAGCGCGCGCGCGAGGCGGGCGTAGAGCCCGACCGCGTCTTGCAGCTCGCGCTTCGAGACGCGCTCGTGCGGGGTGTGCGCGTCGAGGATCGAGCCGGGGCCGAGCAGCAGCGGCGCGCCCCACCCGGGCAGGTAGGGGATGTCGGTCGTGAAGCGCACGACCTCGGCCGCGAAGCCCTCGACCGTGCGCAGCCGGACGGGCTCGGCCGCCGACATGCGTTCGACCCGGGCGCGGCCCGCCACCGCCCTTTCGAGAATTTCTTCGACCTCGGCCGACGGCGTGACGAGGCGGATTTGCAGCTCGGCCTCGGCCTCGGCGGGGATGACGTTGGGGCGCGTGCCGCCGCCGAGCGTGCCGATGTTGCAGGTCGTCTCGCCGAAGAACTCGTCGCGCGGCCACGCGAGGGCGCGCAGGTCTGCGAGCACGTCGAGCAGCTTCTCGATCGCCGACTCGCCCTCCTCCGGGTAGGCCGAGTGCGCCGCGCGCCCCGACGTTCGCAGCCTCACGCGCAGGGAGCCCTTCGAGCCGGAGGCGAGGCGGTTGCGGGTCGGCTCGCCGTTGACGAGGTACTCGCAGCCCGCGGCCAGAGGGTGCCCGTTGGCGGCGCGCGCGCCGAGGCTGCCCAGCTCCTCGTCCACCGTGAAGAGCAGCCCGACCCCTTCGAGGCCCCCGGCCCGCAGCGCCTCGGCCGCGAAGACCTGCGCGGCGGCGATGCCCTTCGCGTCGCACGAGCCGCGCCCGTGGATGAACTCCGCGTCCTCGCGCGACGGGATGTGCGGCGGCACGGTGTCGATGTGCGTCGAGAAGACGACGCGGGGGCGCGCGCCGGCCGTGGCGATGACGTTGGCGCGCCCCCCGGCCACCTCCTGAAGCTCGACCGCGTAGCCCAAGCCTTCGAGGTGTGACGCCATGAACCGCCCCGCCTCGCCCTCCTCGCCGGAGACGGACGGGATGTCAACGAGCGCCCGCGTCAGCTCGAATAAATCCATAAAGTCGTGAATCGTGGATCGAAGTTATCAGTTATCAGTCTTCAGAAAAGGCGAAAACTGATAACTGACGACCGCCTTTTCTATTCGCGGGTCACGGCCTTTCGTCACTGGCCGCCGCCGACGTGGGCGAGGAGTTCGGCCGTAGCGCACTCGAAGAAGGCCGCGTGGAGGCGGCGGACGACCTCGTTGACGTGGCGCTCCTCGATGACGAAGGTCAGGTTGATGTTCGACGCGCCCTGCGAGATCAACAGCACGTTGATGTCCTTGATGGTCGAGAAGACGCGGCCGGCGATGCCCGGCGTGTTGCGCAAGCCCTCGCCGACGATGCAGATGATGGCGCGGGCCGGCTCGACCTTGACCGCGCCGATCCGCTTCAGGTCTTCGACTATCGCGCCGAGCGCGCTCGTGTCTTCGAGCGACAGCGAGACGCTGACCTCCGACGTGCAGACGATGTCCACCTCCGTGCGGTGGCGCTCGAAGACCTCGAAGATGGCGCGCAGGAAGCCGTAGGCCCCGAGCATCCGGGCCGAGGTGATGTGGACGATGTGGACTCCGGTCTTGCAGGCGATGGCTTTGACGGTTCGCGGTGTCATCTCGGCGTCGAAGTAGACCATGGTGTCGCGCGCCTCGGGGTCGCGCGAGTTGCGGATGCGGACGGGGACGTTGCGGACGACGGCCGGCAGGATCGTCTTCGGGTGCAAGACCTTCGCGCCGAAGTAGGCCAGCTCGGCCGCCTCGGCGTAGGAGAGGCGCGGGATGGTGCGCGCCTCGGAGACGACGCGCGGGTCGGCCGTCATCACGCCCGAAACGTCCGTCCAGATTTGAATCTCGCCGGCGCGCAACGCCGCCCCGACGAGCGCCGCCGTGAAGTCCGAGCCGCCGCGGCCGAGCGTCGTCGTCTCGCCGCCCGCGGAGGAGGCGATGAAGCCGCCGAGCACGGGCACGCGGCCGGCCGTGAGCAGGGGCTCTAGTTCGGCGCGCGTGCGCGCGTCGGTCTCGTCCTTGAGCGGCGCGGCGCGGCCGTGCTCGTCGTCCGTGACGAGGCAGCGGCGCGCGTCCACCAGCACGGCGTCGAGGCCGCGGGCGCGGAGCACGGCGGCGAGGAGTCTGGACGAGAGCTGCTCCCCGTAGGAGACGACGAGGTCTTGCAGGAGCGGGCGGGGTCGTGCGCCCTCGGCGAGCGCGCGCAGGTGCGCGGCCAATTCATGCCGCGCCCCCGCCAGCGCCGCGCGGAACTCTTCGGCCGCGTCGGCGTCGAGCAGTTCGCGCGCGACCTCGTCGTGGCGCGCGAAGTGCGGTTCGAGCGCGCGCGCGGCGTCGCCTGCGCGCCCCCCCGAGGCGGCCTGCGCCGCGTCGAGCAGCGCGTTGGTGAAGCGGCTCATGGCGGAGACGACGACGACGGGGCGCAGGGCGGGGTCGCGGCCGACGAGGGCGGCGACGCGCGCGAAGGCGGCCGCGTCCTCGACCGACGTGCCGCCGAACTTCATCACCGTAACAGGCGCAGACATCCTCAGAGACACCGGGGCGGGAAGAAGCCCTTTCCATCAGTCCAATTTATGGGGGTTATAAATTCAGCCGCAAGGATACACGACCCGGCCGTTTAACCAAAGCTCCGGCCGGGCGGCTCGCGGGCGGCAGCGCGCTTCGCTGAATCGGCGCACGAACAGAAGCCCGACGGGCGACGAGCAGGCCGGGGCTAAAGACAGAAGCCGCGGGCGGCGGCGGGCCGGTCTCAAGTAACGTCAGCGTTGAGTGTTGACGTTACTTGAGACCGGCCCGCCGCCGCCCGCGGCCCCGCCCGCCGCCTGCCGCCTAGTAGGCCTCGACCTCGACGACGCGGCTGTAGTTGGCCGCCGCCCTCCTGACCGAGACACGCACCTTCGCCGTCGTCAGCGCCGGGAAGGTCAGTTTGCGCCAGACCTTGTCGTTGCCGACGACCTGCCCGCCGGGCACGACGGCCCACGCCGAGCCAGTCCAGTATTCGACATCGAAGTCTTGCAGCGCGTAGGCGCTCGAAGTCATCGCCTCGGTCGGCTCGACCGGCGAGCTGAAGTTATCTTGCAAACCGAAGACCGATATCTCGCCGATGGTCTTCGGCCCGGCGAAGGTGACTTCGAGCCGGTCGGGGAACGAGCCGCCGGTCTTGTCCGTCCACCCGCTGCCGGTGGCCGGGTCTGAGCCCCAGTGGAGGCCGCGGCGGTCGCCGTTGATCGCCGCCAGCGGCAGCCGCGTGGAGTCGAGCGTCGAAGTGGCGGTCGCCGTCGCCCCGCTGGCCGAGGCGGCGACGTTGACGCGGGGCGGCGGGCCGGAGTCGGCCGGCCCCCACGCCTCGAACTCGGCCACCCGGCTGTAGCTGCCCAGCGCCGCGTTGACGCTGAGCCGCAGCTTCGTCGTCGTCAGCGGCGCGAAGGTGAGCTTGCGCCAGACCTTGTTGTTGCCCGCGACCGTCCCGCCGGGCACGAGCGCCCACGCCGAGCCAGTCCAGTACTCGACCGTGAAGGAGGTGAGCGCGTAGGAAGAGGAGGCCGCCGCCTCGGTCGGCTCGGCCGGCGACTGGAAGTTGTCTTGCAGGCCGAAGACCGACACCTCGTCAACCGTGCGCGGGCCGGGGAAGGCGACTTCCAAACGGTCTGGGAATGAGTTGGCCGTCCTGTCCGTCCACCCGCTGCCGGTGGCCGGGTCGCTGCCCCAATGCAGACCTTTGCGGTCGCCGTTGATGGCGGCCAGCGGCAGGCGCGTCGCGTCTAGAGTCGAAGTGGCGGAGGCCGTCGCCCCGTTCGACGACAGCGCGTGGTTGGCGCGCTCGGTGGCGGCGGCGGCCGGCGGCCCCCACGCTTCGACTTCGGCGACGCGGCTGTAGTTGGCCCGCGCCCCGCTGACGACGACCCTGATCTTAGCCGTCGAGAGCGGCGCGAAGGTGAGCTTGCGCCAGACCTTGTCGTTGCCCGCGACCGTCCCGCCGGGGACGAGCGCCCACGCCGAGCCCGTCCAGTATTCGACCTTGAAGCCGGTCAGGGCGTAGGCCGTCGAGGCCAGCGCCTCGGTCGGCTCGACGGGCGACTGGAAGCTGTCCTGAAGGCCGAAGACGGAGACCTCGTTGATGGTCTTCGGGCCGCCGGCGAAGGTGACTTCGAGCCAGTCGGGGAACGAGTCCTTCGTGGAATCCGTCCACCCGCTGCCGTTGGTCGGCCCCGAGCCCCAATGGAGGCCGCGGCGGTCGCCGTTGATGGCGGCGACGGGCAGTCGCGTCGAGTCCAGCGTGGACGAGGCGGTCGCGGTCGCGCCGTTCGACGCGAGCGCGTAGTTGACGCGCGCCGCGGCGGCGGCGAAGTCGGCCGTCTGGTTGGCGCTCACGGAGGCGAACGACTTGCTCGCGGGCGCGAACTCGTAGCCGGCGAGCGCGGGCGTCACCGTGCAGTTGGCGCCGGCCGCGAGACCCGCGAACGAGTAACGGCCGTCGGGGCCGGTCGTCGCCGTGGCGGTCTGCGAGCCGGAGAGCGTGACGGTCACGCCGGCGAGGGCTGCGCCGCCGCCGGTCACCTGACCGCCGACGGCGTAGACGGCCGGCGTGGGCGTCGGGGCGGGGGCGCACGCGAGCGTCACGACGCTGGTCGCCGTGGCGCGCGTCGCGCCGGCGTTGTCGGTCGCCATCGCGGTGACGGCGAAGGTTCCGCCCGCCTGCGGCGTCCACGTCACGCCGTAGGGCGCGGTCGTGTCGGTGCCGACGAGCGCCGGGCCGTTGTAGAACTCGACCTTCGTCACCGTGCCGTCGCGGTCGGCGGCCGCGGCCGAGAGCGTCACGCCGCAGCCCTGCAAGCTCACGGCGTTCGACGCGGGCGCCGAGGCCAGAGAGGCGCGGGCCTGCGTCGTCTCGCCGGAGGGCGCGACCGAAAGGCTCACGTCGGGCGGCGAGTTGAGGACGGTCGAGGGCGTGACGGCCAGCTTGACGAGCGAGATGTCGAGCGACTCGCCCGCGGCCGTCTGCGTGGTGGCCGAGCCGGCGAAGAAGAGGTTGCCCGCGCCGTCGGCCCGCATCGCCGTCAGTTGGTCGTTCGTGTGGCCGGGGTTGTCGTAGCGGTAGACCCAAGCCTCCGTGCCGTCGGCGCGGTACTTGATGACGGCCGTGTCCGCGTTGAAGAAGCCTTCGGAGGCGGCCCCGACGTAGGCCGCGCCCGAAGAGTCGACCGCGACGTGGCGGCCGAAGTCCGACTTGCCGGGGAAGGCGCGGTAGACCCGCTCCCAGAGCAGGTTGCCCGCGCCGTCGAACCTGACCGTGGCCACGTCGGAAGTGGCGTAGCCGGTCGCGGCGTGGAAGTCGGGGTCGTAAGTCTCGCCGGTCAGGACGACGTTGCCGGCGGCGTCCACGGCGGCGTCGCGCGCGTAGTCGAAGCCGGGCGCGGCCCACGAGCGGTTCCAGAGGAGCGCGCCGGTCGCGCCGTCGAGTTTGACGAGGAGGAAGTCGGCCCGCGCCGCGTCCGGGCGGTGGTGGCCGTAGACGAAGGCGTCGCCCGACGCATCGAGCAGGACGCCGGCCGCCTCGTCCTGCGCCTCGCCCGCCCCGCCGCTGTTGAAGCGCGAAGTCCAGAGCAGCGCGCCCGCCGGGTCGTACTTGACGGTGACGAGGTCTTTGGCCGCGTTGCTGCCCGAAGCGCCGAGCCACCCGAGGCCGGTGACGTAGGAGTTGCCGGCCGCGTCCACGGCGAGGTCAACGCCCATGTGACTCTCGCCGTACTTCTTCGTCGAGTGGAGGCGCGCCCACTGCTCGTTGCCCGCCGGGTCGTACTTGACGGTGGCGA
>DATMVI010000448.1:0-2556 GCA_035563275.1 Pyrinomonadaceae bacterium | reverse complement strand
TCCTCGCCCGGCGCGCGCGCCGACGCCGTCAGCGGGCGCCTCGTGGGCGCCTTGATGTGCGTGCTGCTCGGCCTCGTGCTGCTCTTCCTCGTGCGCGCGCACTACGTCATGTTCCTGTGGCCGCTGGCGCTCCTCGCCGCGGTCATCGTCTGCGGCGGCGTCCTGATGGGGCACGGCGCGCTCTCGTTCGCGCGCAGCCGCGTGGCCCCGGGCCACCTCGCGCGCCGCTTCGTCTGGGCGCAGGAGTTGGCCTTCTGGTCGTGCGTCTGCGCCGGCGTCTACGGCGTCTACCTTCTGCTCGCGTCGATCTGAAGCGATGGGTGTGACCGGACTCGACCTGCTGTTCCTTGAGGTGGACAGCCTCGAAGAGTCGCTCGCCTTCTACGTCGAGCGGCTCGGCTTCGAGGTCGCCGAGCACGCGCCCGAGGCCGAGCCGCCGCTGGCGACGCTGCGCGCCGGCCGCCTCCGGCTCATGCTCGCGCAAGTCCCCGTCACGATGGTTCGCCGCGGCCGCGGCGTCCACTTCTTCCTGACGGTCGCCGACGTGGATGTCTTCTACCAGCGCCTGCGCGCCGCCGGCCTCGACCTCGCCCCGCCCGCCGACGAGGGCTGGGGCGGCCGCTTCGTGACCCTCGAAGACCCCGACCGCTACCGCCTCTTCTTCGTCGCGTGGGACGAGACAAAACCGCCCGGAGAGAGTAAACTCGCAGGCCTGAACTGAAACCTCCCGAATCGACTCCCGAGAACAAGCAGGCAGCAGACCGTCGTCGCTCAGCCGGCAGCGCCCCGCGCCGCCCGGCCTGACGCCGACGCCCTGACGCCTCGACACCGAAGGTCTTCCCACTGACTACTGACTACTGTCTACTGACTACTCCTTATGCGCTACGTCGAGAACCCCCCGAACCCGTGGCTGAGCACCGCCGTCGAGTGGGTGGGCGAGCCGCCCGAGGCGGGCGTCGAGGTCTTCGAGGAGACCGAGACGCGGCGCATCATCACGCACAACCGAAGCCCCGACGTGGGCTTCGACTACTCGGTCAACTGCTACCGCGGCTGCACGCACGCCTGCAGCTACTGCTTCAGCCGCCCGACGCACGAGTACCTCGGCTTCGGGGCCGGCACCGACTTCGAGACGAAGATCGTGGCGAAGGTGCGCGCGCCCGAGCTGCTGCGGGCCGAGTTCATGCGCCCCTCGTGGAAGGGCGAGACGCTCGTCTTCTCGTTCACCTCCGACCCTTACCTGCCGCTCGAAAACAACTACCGGCTGACGCGCCGCTGCCTCGAAGTGTGTCTGGAGTTCCGCAACCCCGTCGGCGTCGTCACCAAGTCGGCGCTCGTGCGGCGCGACGCCGACCTGCTCGCGGCGCTCGCGCGCGAGGCTTCCAGCTCGGTCTTCTTCACCATCGGCTTCGACGACCACGAGACGGCGCGCGCCGTCGAGCCCTTCGCGCCCTCGCCCGAGTCGCGCTTCCGCGCGATGGCCGAACTCTCGGCCGCCGGCGTCCCCGTCGGCATCGGCATCGCGCCGCTCATCCCCGGCCTCAACGACTCGCACATCCCGCGTTTGCTCAAGCGCGCCCGCGAGGCCGGCGCGACCGAAGCCTTCGTCAACATCCTGCGGCTGCCCGGCAGCGTCGCTCCGTACTTCGAGCAGCGCCTGCGTGAGCGCCTGCCGACGAAGGCCGACCGCGTCATGGCGCGCCTGCGCGAGTCCAAGGGCGGCCGGCTCAACATCGCCGAGTTCGGCGAGCGCATGCGCGGCCGGGGCGAATACTGGGAGATGATTCTCAAGAGCTTCCGCGTCCACAGCGCCCGCCTCGGCTTCAACCGGCACGCCGAGCGCTCCTACCCCAAAGCCGCGAACACCTTCCGCCGCCCCGCGGCTCAGGGGTCGCTCTTCGATTGAGAAGAACGGAACCGCGGGCGCCCGCGCCTTTCGGGAAAAGAAGGACAAAAGGGGGGCGGAAAAAGCTTCAAAAGGGGGCGGGCTGCTGCTGTATAATGCGACCGCTCTGAGCCAAATTCTGACCGGAGGGAGTTGGGTGATGACGACCATCAGGCGCGTGGTTTGTGAGCGCGAACCTTACTTCGTGCGTGACACGGCGACCGCCTTCGACGCGGCCGACTTCATGGCGGGCCGCAACATCGGCGCGGTCTGCGTCCTCGACGGCGACGAACGGCTCGTCGGCATCTTCTCCGAGCGCGACCTCCTCAAGCGCGTCGTCGTCTCGGGGCGCGACCCGCGCGAGGTGCCCATCCGCGAGGTGATGAGCGAGCCGCGCGCCGTCATCGAGTGCAACGACACGCCGCACGAGGCGCTCGAACGGATGGAGCGCGTCGGCAGCCGCCACCTCCCCGTGATGGACGGCGAGAAGTTCATCGGCATGCTCTCGATGCGCGACATCATGCGCGTCGAGATCAGCGAGCAGGGGGCCGAACTGCAACTGCTCCACGAGTACATCTCGCACTAGCCGGGTCGGGGGCAGACATGGGAAGGGGACTGCTGGCGGCCTGCGCCGCCGCGCTGGCGTTCCTTCTGGCGTGCGGCCAGCCGGCGAC
>DATMVI010000447.1:0-7886 GCA_035563275.1 Pyrinomonadaceae bacterium | reverse complement strand
TTCCGCGGACTGTTAGCGAAGGTGAGGGAGGCGTGCTTGGGAGCGTACGCGCATCAGGAGGCGCCGTTCGAGCGGGTGGTGGAGGGGGCGCGGCCGGAGCGGAGTCTGGGGCACGCGCCGCTGTTTCAGGTGATGTTCGGGCTGCAGAACGCGCCGGGGGGCGGGGGCGAGCCGCTGCCCGGCCTCTCCCTCCGGCCCTTCAACGCCGAAAGCGAGACGGCGAAGTTCGACCTCAGTCTGGGGCTGGTGGAGGCCGGCGGCCGTCTGAGCGGCGGGCTGGAGTACAACACGGACTTGTTCGACGCCGCGACCGTCGAGCGGATGGCCGGCCACTACGCCCGGCTGCTCGAAGCCGCGCTCGCCGACCCCGACCGAGAGGTCGGCGCGTTGGAACTGCTCGGCGAAGACGAGCGGCGGCAGCTTGACGGGTGGAACGAGACGAAGGCCGACTACGAGCGTGCCTGCCTGCACGAACTCATCGAGCGGCAGGCGGCGAGGACGCCCGACGCCGTGGCGGTCGAGTACGAGGGCGAGCGGCTGACCTACGGCGAGCTGAACGCGAGAGCCAACCGGCTCGCCCGCCACCTGCAAAGCTTGGGCGTCGGGCCGGACGCGCTGGTCGCCGTCATGCTGCGCCGCTCGGCCTCTCTGCCGGTGGCGGCGCTGGGCGTGTGGAAGGCGGGCGGGGCCTACGTCCCGCTCGACCCCGAATACCCGCAGGAGCGGCTCCGCTTCATGCTCGAAGACTGCGGCGCGCGCGTGCTCCTCACCGAGTCGGGGCTGGCGGACGTGCAGCCGGAGCACGGGGCGCGGGTCGTCCTGCTCGACGGGGAGCGGGAAGAGATCGAGAGCCGGGCTGCGGAGAACGTCGAGGGCGTGGCCGGGTCGGAAGACCTCGCCTACGTCATCTACACCTCCGGCACGACGGGCCAACCGAAGGGCGTGATGGTCGAGCACGGGCAGTTGACCAACACTCTGCGCGCGGCCTCCGAGAGGTTCAAGCTGGGGCCGGGCGCGGTCATGCCCTTCATGGCCTCGTTCTCCTTCGACATCGCTCTGTTCGAGCTCTTCGCCCCGCTACTCGTCGGCGGCTCGTCGTTGATTCTGACCAAGCAGCGCGTGCTCGACATCCCCGGCCTCGTCAAACTCTTCAGGCGGGTGACGTTCGTCCACGCCGTCCCGAGCCTGATGCGGCAGGTCACCGACTACATCATCGAGAAGAACTTGCGGGACGATTACCTTCACGTCCGCGACGCCTTCGTCGGCGGCGACCTCGTGCCGCTCGACCTCGCCGGCCGGATGAAGGAGGCTTTCCCCGAGGCCGAAATCTGGATTTGCTACGGGCCGACCGAGGCGACGATTCTCAGCACGAGCTACCGCGTCCGCCCGGGCGAGCCGACGCGGCGGCACGTCATCGGCCGGCCGCTCGCCAACGTCGAGGCGCGCGTCTGCGACGAGCGCGGCCGGACGGTTCCGGTCGGCGTCCCCGGCGAGCTGTGCGTCGGCGGGGCGGGCGTGGCGCGCGGCTACCTGCGGCGAGATTCTCTGACGGCCGAGCGGTTCGTCACGCTCGACGGCGAACGTTTTTACCGCACCGGCGACCTCGCGCGGTGGACGCCCGACGGCCAGCTCGAATTCCTCGGCCGGGCCGACGACCAAGTTAAGGTCAGGGGCTACCGCATCGAGCTGGGCGAGATCGAGAGCGCCTTGAAGCAGCATCCGGCGGTGAGGGAGGCGGCGGCCGCGGCCGTGTCGGAAGGGGCCGAGGGCGGCGACCGCCGGCTCGTCGCCTACGTCGTGCCGCAGGGGGCGTCGGCCACGCCCGACGAGCTGCGCGAGTTCTTACAGCGGAGGCTGCCCGAGTACATGCTGCCGTCGGCCTACGTCATGCTCGAACGGCTGCCGCTGACGGCGCAGGGCAAGGTCGACCGGCGCGAGCTGCCGTCGCCCGCGGCGGCGGGCGCGGACGGCGGCGGCGAGTTCGCCCCGCCGCGTGACGAGGTCGAGCTGCGGCTCGCGCAAATCTGGGAGGAGGTGCTCGGCGTCACGCGCTTGGGCATCCGCGACAACTTCTTCGAGCTCGGCGGCCACTCGCTGCTCGCCGTCAGGCTGATGTGGATGATTCAGGAGCGGTTCGGGCGCGAGCTGGAGCTGGCCGCCCTCTTCCAGCACCCGACCGTCGAGCACCTCGCGCAGCTCCTCCGCGACGAGGAAGGGCCGCGGCCGTCGTCCATCGTCGTGCCGCTCAGCGAGGGCGGGACGCGGCGGCCCTTCTTCTGCGTCCACCCCGGCGGCGGCGAGGTGCTCTGCTACCACCACCTCGCGCGGCGGCTCGGCGCGGACCGGCCCTTCTACGGCCTACAGGCCCCGAGCTTGGTCGAGGTGGCCGAGGGCGCGGACAACTTCGGCCGCATCGAAGACCGCGCCGCCGCCTACGTGCAGGCGGTGCGCGCCGCGCAGCCCGAGGGGCCGTACCTGCTCGGCGGCTGGTCTTTCGGCGGCGTCGTGGCCTTCGAGATGGCCCGGCAACTGCGGGAGGCGGGCGAGGAGGTCGGGACGCTGGCGCTCTTCGACACGGTCGCGCCCATCGTCCCCTACATAACCGACGAGACGGAGGACGCGGCGATGCTCGCGGCCCTCACGCGCGAGCGCGCCAGCCAGCTCGGCGTCGCGCTCGACTTCTCGTCGGACGAGGTCAAGGGGCTGGGGCCCGACGCGCAGTTGCGCTACGCGCTCGGGAAGGTGAGGTCGGCGGGCATGCTGCCGGAAGACGTGCGCGACGAGATCGCGCTCGAATGGATGCGCCGGCAGTTGAAGGGCTACCGCGTCAGGAGCCGGGCCTACCAGCTCTACGAGCCGCGGGTCTACCCGGGCCGGGTGACGCTGTTCAAGGGCGACATCAACCCCGGCCACCTGAAGGACGAGGGCATGCGCGAGGTCGTCGAGCTGTTCCGCGACCCGACCTACCGCTGGGCCGAGCTGTCGGCCCAGCCGGTGCGGGTCGTGAAGGTGGCGGGCTACCACGAAGTGCTCCTCCGGGAGCCGCACGTCCGGGAGCTGGCCGAGAAGCTCGGCGCGTGCTTGGACGAGACGGAAGCGAGGTGAACGGCAGTGAAAATCATCGCCTTTCTCTGGAAGTATTCGAGGTACTCGTGGAGCGTCGTGCTGGCGGCGGCGGCGGCCGGCGTCGTCAGCGGCGCCAGCAGCACGGGCCTGCTCATCGTCATCAGCACGGCGCTCGGGCGCGGCGGCGCGGCCTCGGCCGAGCTGGTCTGGGGCTTCGTCGGCCTCTGCCTCTTCGTCCCGCTCTCGCGGTGCGTCTCGCAGGTGCTGCTCGTGCAGCTCTCGCAGGGGGCGATGTTCGACCTGCGGATGGAGCTGAGCCGGCGGATGCTGGGCGCGCCGCTGCGGCGGCTCGAAGAGGTCGGCAAGCACCGGCTGCTCGCCGCCCTCACCGAAGACATCGCCGTCATCACCAACGGCCTCAGCATCATCCCCTCCGTCTGCCTGCACGCGGCCGTGCTGGTCTGCTGCATGGCCTACCTCGCGTGGCTCTCGTGGACGGTCTTCCTCGGCGTGCTGCTCTTCATCGTGGTCGGCACGGCCGTCTTCCAGCTCGGCGTGAGGTTCGCCATGCGCTACCTGCGGCTCGCGCGCGAGGAGCAGGACGCGCTCTTCGGCCACTTCCGCGCGCTGGCCGAGGGGACGAAGGAGCTGAAGCTGCACCAGCGGCGGCGGCGGGCGTTCCTCTACCGGGTGCTGAGCACGACGGCCTCCTCCTTCCGCGGGCACAGCGTCACGGGCAGCGCGCTCTACACGCTCGTCGGCAGCTCGGCCCAGCTCCTCCACTTCGCGCTCATCGGCCTCATCGTCTTCCTGCTGCCGGTCTGGCTCGGCGTCGGCGGCCAGACGCTGACGAGCTACACGGTCGTGCTCCTCTACATGATGGTGCCGCTCGACGTGCTGCTCTCGATCCTGCCGAGCCTCGGGCGGGCCAACGTGGCGCTGCGGAAGGTCGAGTCGCTCGGCCTCTCGCTGATGAAGGAGGGGCGCGAGACCGACGACGTCTACGTCCCGGCGAAGCTGGCGCGCGCGTGGGAGAGCCTCGAGCTGCGCGGGGTGCGCCACACCTACCACCGCGAGCGCGAGAACAGCACGTTCGAGCTGGGGCCGGTCGACCTCACGCTGCGACCCGGCGAGGTCGTCTTCGTGACGGGCGGCAACGGCAGCGGCAAGACCACGCTGGCGAAAATCCTGACCGGCCTCTACCTGCCCGAGGGGGGCGAAATCCTCCTCGACGGCCGGCCGCTGACCGAGCAGACCCTCGAACACTACCGCCAGCACTTCGCCGTCGTCTTCTCCGACTTCTACCTCTTCGACAGCCTGCTCGGGTTGGAGTCGCCCGAACTCGACGAGAGCGCGCGCCACTACCTCGCGCACTTCCACCTCGATCACAAGGTCGAGGTGCGCGACGGCGCGCTCTCGACGACCGAGCTGTCGCAGGGGCAGCGCAAGCGCCTCGCGCTGCTCACGGCCTACCTCGAAGACCGCCCCATCTACGTCTTCGACGAGTGGGCGGCCGACCAAGACCCCGAATTCCGAGACATCTTCTACTTCCAGCTCTTGTCGGAATTGAAGGCGAAAGGTAAAACTCTAGTGGTCATCAGCCACGACGACCGCTACTACCACCTCGCCGACCGCCTCGTGAAGCTCGACAGCGGTCAGGTCGTCTACTCCGCCCCGCCCGCGCAGCTCGCCGGCGTCGCGGGGCGGGCGCTGCCGGAGGGGGCGGGGCGGGACGCGGCCGCCGCCCGCTCCGTCTGAGGGGCCGGCCGCGGGGTCGCGGGCGGCGGGGCGGGACGCGGGCGAAGCCCTTAACCAAAGCTCTTAACCACAACGCCACCGGTGGCCCGGTGCGAACAGAAGGAGACCGAACATGTTCGAAGACGAAGGCGAAGACAAAACCACCTACAAAGTGGTCGTCAACCACGAGGAGCAGTATTCGATCTGGCCCGCCGACCGCGAGAACGCGCTCGGCTGGAACGACGCCGGCAAGTCCGGGACGAAGCAGGAGTGCCTCGCCTACATCGAGGAGGTCTGGACGGACATGCGCCCGCTCAGCCTCCGCAAGAAGATGGAGGAGGCGGCGCGGGCGGGCGAGTCGGGCGAGGGCTGACGCGCCCGGCCGACTGTCGGGCGCGGGGCGGGCGGTGCGTGATGAAGAACCCTTCCTTGCTCCTTCTGTGGCTCGCGCTGGTCGCGCCCCTCGCCGCCGCCGGTTGCGCCGGCGGCGGGGCGGGCGCGCCCGCGCGGGTCGCGGGTCGCTGGGAGGGGGCCGTCGAGTTCCGCGGCGCGCGACTCCCGCTCGCCGTCAACGTCGTCGAGGGCGAGGGCGGTCTCCGCGCCGACATCAGCAGCCCCGACATGTTCTGGCACGAGTTGCCGCTCAGGGAGGTCACCCACCGGCCCCCGCGGCTCCGCCTCGAAGTCCCCGTGTCGCCGCTCCCGCTCGTCCTCGACGGCACGGTCAAAGGGGACACTTACGCCGGCCGCAGCCGGGAAGGGGAGCTCGAAATCCCTTTCACGCTGAAGCGCGCGGCGCCGGCGCCCGCGCCGCCTTACGGCCGCGAGGAGGTGAGGTTCGGTGGCGGGGGCGTCGAACTCGCCGGCACGCTGCTGCTGCCCGCCGGGCCGGGGCCGCACCCGGCCGTCGTCTTCCTCCACGGGGCCGGGCCGCACCCGCGCCACGATTACTTCTTTTACGCCGACCTGTTCGCCCGCAGGGGCGTCGCCGCCCTCGTCTACGACAAGCGCGGGGTCGGCGACTCCACCGGCGACGCGCGGGCCGCCGGCCAGTCGGATTTGGCCTCCGACGCGCTGGCCGCCGTGCGGCTACTCGCGTCGCGCAAAGAGATCGACGCGCGCCGCATCGGCCTCTGGGGGCAGAGCCTCGGCGGCATGGTCGCGCCGCTGGCCGCCGCGCGCTCCGCCGGGGCCGTCGCCTTTCTCATCCTCGTCTCCCCGCCCGGCGTCACACTCGGCGAGGCCGAGGCGTGGGACGACGAGTTTGACCTGCGCCGGCGCGGCTACCCCGAGGCCGTGGTCGAGCGCTCCAACCAACTCAACGCGCAGCTCAACCGGTATTACCGGACGGGCGAGGGGCGCGAGGCCGTGTTGGAAGCGCTCGCGCGGGCGCGACGCGAGGGCTGGGCCGCCCACACAGACCTCCCCGAAGTCGTGCCGCACTCGCGCGCCGACTCGGCCTTCGGCGGCCTCGACTTCGACCTCGACCCCGCGCCCGTTCTGGAACAACTCAAAGTCCCCGTGCTCGTCATCTTCGGCGAGCGCGACGACCGCATCCCGGCCGCCGAGAGCGCGGCGCGGATCGAAGAAGCGCTCCGCCGCGGCGGCAACCCCGACTACGCCGTCAAAACCTTCCCCGGCGCAGACCACGTCATCAAACTCCCGGCCGGGCCGCGGGCCGACACCGGCGGCCGCTGGGACTGGCCCCGGCCCGCGCCGGGCTACCTCGACACGATGCTCGACTGGACGCTCAGGCAGGTCAGGGCCGGGCGCGGGTAAACGGCCCGGCCGGAGAGGCTCTTTGAAATGAGAGAAGAACATCGCACGCGCGCGCCGCGGGCGGGGGCGGCCGCCGACCCTTCGCCCGGGGCCGTCACGCTCAGGTACGGGGAGGGGCACTTCCTCTTCCGCTTCGACCCCGGCAGGTTCGAGGTCGTGGCCCCGGCCGACTTCGAGGAAGGGGAGTGCTCCGACGCGGCGCTCGACGAGTGGATCGGCCGGCCCGTCGGTTCGCCGCCGCTCGAAGAGTTGGTCGCGCCGGGCGACCGCGTCGTGCTGGTCGTGCCGGACGCGACGCGCGCGGCGGGCGTGGCGCGCATCGTCGCGGCGCTCGTCCGCCGCCTGTCGGCGCGCGGCCTCGCCGACGAGCGCGTCTCGATCCTCATCGGCGGCGGCATCCACCGCCCGCCGACGCCGGCCGAGGTCGAGGCCATCGTCGGCCCCGGCGTCTCGCGCCGCCTCGCCGTCCACCCTCACGACGCCAACGACTACTCGCTCATCGCCTCGCTCGGCGAGACGAGGCGGGGGACGCCCGTCGAGCTGAACCGGCGGCTCGTCGAAGCCGACCGCGTCCTCGTCGTCGGCGGCATCACCTTCCACTACATCGCGGGCTTCTCGGGCGGGCGCAAGGCCGTGCTGCCCGGCTGCGCCTCCGAGCGGGCGATTCAGGCCAACCACCTCGTCTCGTTCGACCTCGCGACCTTAGAGAAGAGGGAGGGCATCGCCTCGGGGAGTCTGGACGGCAACCCCGTCAGCGAGGACATGATCGAGGCGGTGTCGAGACTCGACCCCACCTTCCTCGTCAACTCGGTGCTGAACTCGCGCGGCGAGGTCACGCGCGTCTACGCCGGACACTGGCGCGACGCGCACCGGCGCGGCTGCGACGAGTACGCGGCGACGCACGCCGTCGAGGTGGCCGAGCGGAGGCCGCTGGTCATCGTCAGCGTCGGCGGCTCGCCGCGCGACATCAACCTCATCCAGTCGCACAAGGCGATGGAGCACGCCTCGGCCATCCTCGAAGACGGCGGCACGATGATCGCGCTCGCCGAGTGCGCGCAGGGTCTGGGGCGCGACGACTTCCTGCGCTGGTTCGTGCCCGGCGGCTCGCGCGCCACGGCCGAGATGCTTCTGCGCGACTACAAGATCAACGGGCAGACGGCGTGGGGCCTGCGCCGCAAGGCCGAGCGCTTCCGGATGCTGCTCGTCTCCTCGCTCCCCGAAGAGGTGGTGCGCCGGACGGGGCTTGAGCCGCACGCCTCTTTAGAGTCTGCGCTGGCGAGCGCGCCGGCCGGCGTGCGCGGCTA
>DATMVI010000446.1:0-2177 GCA_035563275.1 Pyrinomonadaceae bacterium | reverse complement strand
CAGGTCGAAAGGCTCGCGCGGCTCACGGCCGACGCCGGCCTCGATGGCGTGGTCGCCTCGCCGCACGAGATCGCGGCGGTGCGCGCCGCCGCCCGGCGCGAAGGGTTCCTCGTCGTCACGCCCGGCGTGCGCCCCGCCTCGTCGTCGCACGACGACCAGCGGCGCGTGATGACGCCGGCCGAGGCCGTGCGCGCCGGCGCGGGCTACCTCGTCGTCGGCCGCGCCGTCCTGCGCGCGCCCGACCCCGCGCGCGCGGCGCGCGCCATCGTCGAAGAGATGGAGGGAGGGGAGAAGTAATCAGTCGTCAGCAGGTCGGCCGGGCCGGAGTCTGAAGCCTGTACATTGACGTTCCGCCGCGCGCGGTTTTACTGACGACTGACGACCGGTGACTGATGCGCGTTGAGTATCACATTCAAGGCAGCGGCCCCGCGCTGGTTTACGTCTGCGGGATCGAGGGGACGGGGCGGCTCTTCTACAAGCAGGCGGAAGACCTCGCGCGCGACCACACGATCATCTCGTTCGCGCTGCGGGGCGAGGGCCGCTACGAGATGCGGGAGTTGGTCGAGGACGTGAGGTGGGTCGTGCGCGAGGCCGGCTTCGAGCGCGCGACATTCTTAGGCGAGTCCTTCGGCGGGCTGCTGACGATGGCGACGGCGCTGGCGCACCCCGGGCTGTTCGAGCGCATGATCCTCGTCAACACCTTCCCACACTTCGCGCAGCGCGCCCGGATCATGCTCGGCGTCGCGGCCTTCTCGCTTTTGCCCTACGCGCTCGTGAAGGCGCACCGCACGCGCGCCGCGCGCCGCGTCCTCTTCAGCGACGACATCGGCGAGGACGACCGGCGCCTCTTCCGCGAGCACACGCGCGTCGTCCCCTACGAGGGCTACGTCTCGCGGCTGCGCATCATCCGCGACACGGATTTGCGCCCGCGCCTGAAGGACATCACAATACCCGCGCTGGTCGTCGCCGGCACGCACGACCGCCTGCTCGACAGCGTCGGGGCCGCGCGGCGGATGGCCGCCTCGCTCCCGCGCGCGCGCCTCAAGCTGCTCGAAGGCACGGGCCACGTCGCGCTCCTCTCGGGTCGCGTCCGCGTGCGCGACTGGCTGCGCGAGTTCGAGGAGTTTTGAGCGCCCTTTCGGAACGGGCGCGGCGGCCGGGCGTGAAAGCCCCGGCGGCAGTTCGGGGTTTTTGATTTAGTTATCAGCCGTCGGTTATCGGCCGGCCGGCTTTGTCTTACTGATGACCGGCAACTGATAGCTGATAACTCTGAACCGCGGAGCAAAATCTGACTCAAAGTCCGGGAGGTCTTTTGGAGGGGAGAAGGATCAGTTTGAGGTTTCTCGCGGCGGCCGTCGCGCTGTGCTGCCTATGCGCGCCGAGCCCCGGGCAGACGCGCGGCGTGGACGTGTCGGCCGCGCCCTTCTCGGCCGCGCCCTACCGCGCCGGCGAGCTGCTCACCTACAACGTCTCCTTCTCGAACTTCCCCACGGCCGCGCACATCGAGCTGCGCGTCGCCGGGCGGGGCCAGTTCTACGGCCGCGAGGGCGTCGAACTGCGCGCCCACGTCGAGACGACCGGCGTCGTCTCCGCCGCGCTCTACGCGCTCAACAACACCTACACGACCTTCGTCGAGCCGGGCACGGGCCTGCCTTACCGCGCGCGCCAGACCATACAGGAGGGCGCGCGCGTCGAGGACGCGACGCGCGAGTTCAACGCGCCGGTCGGAACCTCGGCCATCCCCTCGATCCAGACGGCCGGCGGCGCTTTCGGCTCCTTCGACTTCCTCTCGGCGCTCTACCGCATCCGCGCGCTGCCGCTCGCGCAGGGCGCGTCCTACATGCTCGCCGTGCAGAACGGCACGACCGTCTACAACGCCGAGGTGCGCGTCACCGGCCGCGAGCTGCTCAAGACCAACGTCGGCTCGTCGAACGCCGTCGTCACGCGCGTACACGTGCGCGGCAACGACGAGGCCGACGACTACCGCGTCCACGTCTACTTCACCGACGACGAGCGCCACGTCCCCGTGCTCATCACGGCGCGCCACCGCGTCGGCGAGATTCGCGCCGAGCTGGCGAGCGCCGAAATCCTGACCGAGACGCCGGCCGCGCCCGGCGGCCCCGTGGCCGCGGCGCCGACGCCCACGAGGCCGCGCCAGCCCGGCGACCCGCCCCCGC
>DATMVI010000445.1:0-5565 GCA_035563275.1 Pyrinomonadaceae bacterium | reverse complement strand
CGGCGACGGGCCGCCGAGCCTCGCCCCCGGCGTGCCGCGCGAGCTGGCGCGCTGGCGCGCGGCCCGCTACCGCGACGTGCGATACGCGCTCGACGTGCCGCTCACGCCCGGCGCCGAACTGCTCAGGGGCAAGATCGAAATCGGCGTCACGCTCGACGCGCCCGTAGACCTCGTGCTCGACTGGCGCGTGACGCAGAAGGGCGCGGACGCGCGCGGGCGCGTCTCCGGCATCACGGCCAACGGCAAGCCGGTCGCGGACGCGCGCGTCGCCGACGAGCACATCGTCATCCCGCGCGCGCACCTCAAGGCGGGCGCGAACACCGTGGCCATGTCTTTCGCCTCGCCCATCAGCGCCTCGGGCAGCGCTCTGACGCGCTACCTCGACCGCGAAGATAATTCCGAGTACGTCTACACGCTCTTCGTCCCCTCGGACGCGAGCACCGCCTTCCCCTGCTTCGACCAGCCCGACCTCAAGGCCCGCTTCCGCCTCACGCTCGGCGCGCCCGACCCGTGGCGCGTCGTCTCGAACACCGACGTGGAGCAGCGCACCGTCTCGGACATGCTGAACCGCCCGTCGTACACGACCTACCGCTTCGCCGAGACCGAGCCGATCAGCACCTACGTCTTCGCCTTCGCCGCCGGGCCGTTCGAGGTCTTCCGCGACCCCTCTTCGCCCTTGCGGACGGGGCTCTTCGTCCGCCGCTCGAAGGCCGAGGCCGCGCGCAGGGAACTCGAAGCGGTCTTCCGCCTCAACCGCGAGGGCGTCCGCTTCTTCGAGGACTACTTCGCGCGCCCGTTCCCGTTCCCGAAGTACGACCTCGTCGTCATCCCCGAGTTCCCCTTCCGCGGGATGGAGCACGCCGGCGCGACCTTCCTGCGCGAAGAGACCATCATCTTCCCCTCCGACCCGACGGCCAACGACCTCTGGTCGCGCGCCGACGTGATGCTGCACGAGGCCGCGCACCAGTGGTTCGGCGATCTCGTCACGATGGAGTGGTTCGACGACCTGTGGCTCAAGGAGGGCTTCGCCACCTTCATGTCGAGCAAGGCCGTCGAAAAACTTCTGCCCGAGTTCGACGCGTGGAAGGTCTTCTACCTGAGGACGAAGCCGCTCGCCTACGAGACGGACGTGACGAAGGGCACGACGCCCATCTGGCAGGAGATCGCGAACCTCTCGGCGGCCAAGTCGGCCTACGGCAACATCGTCTACCGCAAGGCCCCCTCGATGCTGCGGCAGGCGGAGTTCTACTTGGGCGAGCGCGAGTTCCGCGACGCCGTCCGCGCCTTCGTCAAAGAGCACGCCTACGCCAACGCCGAGTGGTCCGACCTCGTGCGCGCCTTCGAGCGCTCGTCGGGGCGGGAGCTCGGCGCGTGGGCCGACGCGTGGGTGAAGCGGCGCGGGATGCCGGACGTGAGGGTCGCGTGGGCGGCGAGCCGGGGCGGCCGCCTCGGACGCCTCACCCTCACGCAGGCGGACGTGCTCGGCGAGGGCGGCGCGTGGCCGATGCGCGTCAAGCTCCTCCTCTCGGACGCGAGCGGCTCGCGCCCGCGCGTGCTCGACGTGACCATGAAAGGCGGCGGGACGACCGAGGTCGCCGCGCGCGGGCCGCGCCCCGCCTTCGTCTTCGCCAACTTCGAGGACTACGGCTACGGCCGCTTCCTGCTCGACGAGCGGAGCCGCGCCGCCGTCTCCGAAAATCTCGGCCGCATCGAGGACGACTTCCTGCGCGCGCTCCTCTGGGGCTCGCTCTGGGAGAGCGTCCGCGAGGCCGAGATGGCCCCGGCCGACTTCGTCGGGCTGGTCATCGAACACGCGCCGCGCGTGCGCGACGACGTGGCGCTCCAGTTCATCCTCGAACGCGCGCGCACCGCCTTCACGCGCTACCTCTCGGCCGCGCAGACACGCTCGCTCGCCCCGCGCCTCGAAGCGATGCTCCGCGGCGGGATGACGAAGGCCGAGACGGCCCCCTTACGCATCACCTACTTCCGCACCTTCCGCGACGTGGCGTCGACGGCCGAGGCGCGGCAGGAGTTGTTGAGGATTCTGGCGGGCGAGTCGGAGGTGCCGGGCATGACGCTGCGCGCGCGCGACCGCTTCGACATCGTGCGCGCGCTGATGTCGGGCGGCGACGGGCGCGCGCCGGAGCTGCTGAAGAAGCTGGCGGCGGAGGAGCGCTCCGACGACGCGCGGCGTTACGCCTACGCGGCCGGCGCGGCGTGGCCCGACGGCGCCGTCAAGCGCCGCTACTTCGACGAGTACCTGAAGGACAAAGAGCTCTCGGAGAGCTGGATCGAGGCGAGCTTCGGCCCCCTGAACGCGCCGCGGCAGGGCGCGCTCACGCTGCCCCTGCTCGCGCCCGCGCTCAGGGAGCTTCCCGACCTCAAGCGCACGCGCAAAATCTTCTTCGTCAACGGCTGGCTCGCCGCCTTCATCGGCGGCCAGTGCGACGCGCGCGCCGTCGGCGTCGTCCGCGATTTCCTCGCCGCCGAGACCGCGCTCGACCGCGACCTGCGCCTCAAGGTGCTCGAAGCCGCCGACGGGCTGGAGCGCTGCGTGCGCGTCCGGGCCCGCTACGCCCGCGAGCCGCGCGACGCGCCCGCGCCGTGATAAAATGCGCGCGCGCCGCCCGCCGCGACCGCAGCCGGTTCGACCTTTCAAGGAGTGCCGAGAGATGGCGACCGAAGTGTTAGAGGGAGCGGCCGGGCCGGGTCTCACCCGCCGCCGCGCCACCATCGAAGAGTTCTGGAGCCTACCCGAGGGCGTGCTCCCCGCGGAGTACGTCGACGGGATGAGGGTCGGCGGGCTGATCGGGCTGGGCTGAAGCGGGGAAGGTTCGGAGATGAGCGAGTCGCGGACGGTTCGGGTCGTCACGTACAACGTGCACAAGTGTCAGGGGCTTGACCGGCGGGTGCGGCCGGCGCGCATCGCGTCGGTGCTGCGCGAGACGGGCGCGGACGTGATCGCGTTGCAGGAGGTCGTCAGCGTCGAGGACGACGCGCGGCGCGAGCTGCATCAGGCGCGCTTCATCGCCGAGGAGCTGGGCTTCGAGTTCCACATCGGCGAGAACCGCAAGCACGCGGGCGGCGCCTACGGCAACGTCGTCCTCACGCGGCTGCCCGTCGAGGACTGCCGCAACTACGACATCACGTGGCGCTGGCGCGAGCCGCGCGGCTGCCTGCGCGTGGACGTGCGGACTGACCTGCCGGGCGAGCCGGTGCTGCACCTCTTCAACGTCCACCTCGGCACGGCCTTCATCGAGCGCCGCCATCAGGGCCGCCGCCTCGTCAGCGAAGATGTCCTGCGCGACGGCCGGCTCGCGGGCCCGCGCGTCGTCTTGGGCGACTTCAACGAGTGGACGCACGGGCTGGCCTCGCGGCTGTTGGGCGAGGAGTTGCGGAGCGCCGACGTGCGCCAGCACCTGCGGACGCGCCGCACCTACCCCGGCGCGTTCCCGCTCCTCCACCTCGACCACGTCTACTACGACAGCGGCCTCGAACTCGAACGCCTCGCCCTGCACCGCAGCCGCACGGCCCTCGTCGCCTCCGACCACCTCCCGCTCGTCGCGGATTTCAGGCTGAGGACGGAGTGAAAAAGTTTCGGGTTGCGGGTTTATAGTTTCGAGTTAAGACAGAACAGAGCCGCGTGCGGCGGCCGGCGGGTTGAGTGTCGCTAACGTCAACCCGCCGGCCGCCGCACGCGGCTCTGTTCTTAACTCGAAGCTTCTTTTCCTTACTTCCGCGCGAGGACGACGGGCGCTTCCTCGCTGGCGCGGACGCGGCCGAAGAAGTCGCGCACCTCTTTGTACTTGGCGGCCGGGACGGTGGCGGCGCGCTGGACGAGCGAGCGCGTGAAGACGAGGTGGCCTTCCCTGACCTCGTAGCTCGCCGTGTAGTCGCCGAACTCAGACTTGAGTTGGACGCCCTCGGGCATCTCGTCCACCTCGAAGCCCTCGGGCAGCCTGACGCGCACCGTCTCGGTGAACGCCTCCGGCTCGATCATGAACGGGTGCTTGCGCGTCGGCTCGGCGAGCGAGAGGCTCTGGCCGCGCGTGACGACCGCCGCGCGGAAGACGAGCAGCCGATCCTGCATGTTCTGCGCGAAGCCGTCGGCGCTGAACTCCACGTCGAGCGCGAAGCGGCCGCCGCCGTGGTCGTCGGCCGGCTCGATCTTCATGAACTTCGCCCCCGTCGCCCCGCCCGCCGAGACCCAGCGCTCGATGGCCTTCTCGAAGTCGGACTTGGCCAGACCCTTGAAGAGCCGGCGCGCCGTGACGGCCGACTGGCCGGCGAGCCGCTCGCGCACGGTCGCGCGGATCGAGCCGTCGGCCGCGAGGCCCGCCTCGACTTCGCGCTTCCAGAGGTTCTGCTCGGGCGGCGTGAAGGGCATCCGCAGGAGCGCGCCGTCGTCGCCCGCGACGACGAGGGCGAGGCTGCCCTGTTCGTGGTCGGGCAGGTCGCCGACGGGCGTGGTGTCGTCGGTCGCGTCGAAGACGAGCAGGCGGCCGAGCTTCGCGTGCGTGACGACCGAGGGGGCCTTCGTGTCGTCGCCCACCACGACGGCGATGATGCAGTGGTTGAACTGCTGCGGCGAAGGCCACTCCTCGCGGACGTAGGCGCGGTCGCCCGAGTAGATGGCGACCGGGTGCGCGACGAGGCCGACGGCCTTGAGCATCGCGCGCATCAGGTTGGCCTTGTCCTTGCAGTCGCCGTAGCTCTTGGCGAAGACCTCGGAGGCGCGGTGCGGGCGCATCCCGCCGCCGCGGTTGACGCCGATCTGGACGGAGACGTAGCGGATGCTCTGGACGTAGCGGCCGACGGCCTGAATCTTCTCGAGCTCGGTCTTGGCGTTGGCCGTCAGCTCTTTGGCCTTCGCCGTGATGGCTGCGTCGGGCTCGGCCTGCGGGTCGTGCAGGGACGAGAGCCAGCGCGAGACCTCGGCCCACGTGTCGAAGCCCGGCCCCAGCGAGCCGCGCGCGCCGGCCTCGGGGAAGAAGCTGACGGCGAGGCGCGGCACGAGGCTCGAAAGCTCGGGGCTGTGCGGCTCAGGCTCGACGTGCGGCAGGTTCTTCATCTCCCACGTGTAGCTCGTCCCGGCGACGACCGGCACCACCTTCGGGTGGTTGAAGGTCACGTCCGAGGCGCGCCAGCCCGCCGGCAGCACCAGCGTGAAGCGCGAGACGAGGGTCGGGAGCGCGTCCTGAAAGTCCCAGTCGAGCTGGGTGAAGACGGTGCGCTCCTCGCTGACGGCCTGATAGCCGAAGACCGCGCCGGGGCCGTCCACGTCCGACTCGGCGTTGATGACTTTGGCGCGGGCCTCGATGTAGACGTGGTCGTCGTCGCCGAGCGAGATGTCGGCCGTCTCGTCCTTGCCGTACTTCCTGACCTGCCCCGAGGGGCGGATGAGCCACGCGCGCAGCTCGCGCACCTTGCCCGTGTCGGTCGTGTAGACCTCGCGGGCGCGGGCCTCCGCGCGCCCCTCGCGCGTCAGGACGCGGACGGCGTAGGTCGTCGTGGTGACGACGCGGCCGTCCTCGCCCACCGTCACGGCGCGCTCGCTGTGGAGGA
>DATMVI010000444.1:0-5529 GCA_035563275.1 Pyrinomonadaceae bacterium | reverse complement strand
GAACGAGGCGACGTGCTTCGTCCGGGAGTAGCCGCGCGTCTTCGGGTCGATCTTCTGCGCCGTGCCGGTCTTGCCCGCGGCCGTGTAGCCTTCGAGCTGCGCGCGCTTGGCCGTCCCCTTGAGCGTCACCATCTCCAGCATCCCGCGCACGGCCCGCGCCGTCTCGGGGCTCACGACGCGGTGCGTCTCCGGCGCGGCGCGCTCGACGGCGCGCCCCTCGGCGTCGCGCACCTCGCGGACGAGGTGCGGCGCGACTCGCACGCCGTCGTTGGCGATGGTCGCGAAGGCCGCCGCGATCTGCACCGGCGTGACGCCGATCTCCTGCCCGATGGAGAGCGAGCCGATGGAGCTGCCGTGCCAGTTCTTCACCTTCCGCAACAGGCCGCCGGTCTCGCCCGGCAGCTCGACGCCCGTCTTCGCGCCGAAGCCGAAGAGGCGCATGTACTCGTACATGCGCTCGTTGCCGAGCCGCATGCCGAGCTTGATGGCCGCGACGTTCGAGGACTTGGCGAGCGCCTCGGTCGTCGTCAGCATGCCGTAGGGCGTGTGGTCGCGGATGAAGCGCCCCGACACGGTGATGCCGCCGCCGAGGCAGTCGATCCTCTCGTCGGGCGTCGTCTTCCCGTCTTCGAGCGCGCCGGAGTAGGCGACGATCTTGAAGGTCGAGCCGGGTTCGTAGATGTTTTGCAGCGCGTCGTTGCGGCGCGCCTCGGGCGGCGTCTCGGAGGCCCCGTTCGGGTCGAAGCTGGGCGCGTTGGCGAGCGCCAGAATCTCGCCCGTGCGCGGGTCGAGCACGACGGCCGCGCCCGACTTGGCGCGGGCGCGCGCGACCGCCTCGGCCAGCGTCCGCTCGGCGAGGTACTGCACGTTCTGGTCAATCGTCAGCACCACGGTGCGGCCGTCGACCGGCTCCTGACCCGCGCTCTCGAAGGGCGTGCGCGCGGCGTCCACCTCGACGGCGAGCCGGCCGCGCTCGCCCCGCAGCGCCGCGTCGTAAACCTGCTCGACGCCGGCGAGGCCGCGGTCGTCGAGCCCGACGAAGCCGAGCACGTGCGCCGCGAGCGCGCCGTTCGGGTAGCGCCGCTTCGGCTCCTGCACCAAGTGGACGCCCTTGATCTTCAGTTCGGCGACGGCCTGCGCCTGCTCGTCACTCACCTTGCGCGCGACCCAGACGAAGCCGCGGCCCTGCTCCCTGCCATCGCGCAGCCGCGCGGCCAAACTCGTCTCGTCGAGGTCGAGCGCGCGCGCCAGACGGGCCGCCGCGCCCTCCACGTCTTCAACCTCTTTCGGCGCGGCGAAGAAGGAGGCCACGTCGATGGTGCGCGCCAGCTCGCGCCCCCCCCGGTCGAGGATGAGGCCGCGCACGGGCGCTAAGGTCTCGCCCCTGACCTGCTGGCGGCGCGCGCGCTCGGCGAGCCACTCGTGCTGCGCCGTCTGCAGGTAGGCGAGCCGCCCCCCGACGACGGCCATCCACGCGCAAAGAAAAACGGCGACCACCAGTGCCCGCCGCCGTGAAGTGTCGGGACGTAATGTGTGATCCGATCCGTAGCGTTCAGGCATAGCGGCAACGGCCTTTTCAACCGACTCGCGGGGGCGGCTCGGCCGGGGTTCGCGCCCGGCCGGGAGGGAGAGAGGGCGGGCGCGTCGGCCGAATCGTTCGGGGGCTTCTTCCTTCGCGTTAGCGGCGCATCACCGGCCCGGCGGCCCCGACGAAGGCGTGCGCGCCGCCGGGCTGCGCCTCGCGCGCGGCGGCCGCTTCGAGTTGCGCGGCGCGCGCCGGCTGCATCCCGAGGTCGCGCGCGGCCGTCTCAAGTCGCGCCGGCGAGAAGCTCTCTTCGAGCGCGAGACGGAGCCGCCGCTGCTCGTCGAGCAGGTTCTCGCGCTCGCGGCGCAAGCCCTCGGTGCGATACCCGTACTCGACCGCCCTGATCTGCTGCCGCACCGCGAAGATGAAGCCGGCGGCCAGCACCGTGCAGCCGGCGAGCAGCCAGAGCTGGCGGCGGAAGGCCCGCCGGTCGCGCTCGCGGCGGACGTGGGGATTCGGGTACTGCTGGGGCACTCTTCTCATCGGCTTCGGCCTCGGTCAGGTTGCAAGGGTTGACGGAAACGTCCGGAAGTTAACCGGGAGTGAGGCGCGCCGCGCGGTCGCGGCGACTTCTTACAGCTTCGCGCAGACTCGCAGCTTGGCGCTGCGCGCGCGCGGGTTCTCTTCGACCTCGCGCTCGGACGGGGCGACGGGGCGGCGCGTCAGAATCTCTACCGCCCGGCGCGCCCCGCACGCGCAGACCGGCAGGCGCGGCGGGCACTCGCAGTGGCCCGCGAGGCGGCGCAGCGTCCGCTTCACGACCCGGTCTTCGAGCGAGTGGAAGCTGATGACGGCGAGGCGTCCTTGCGTTTGTAAAAGAGCGACGGCCGCTTCGATGAAGGCGTCGAGACCTTCGAGTTCGCGGTTGACGGCGATGCGCAGCGCCTGAAACGTGCGCGTCGCCGGGTGGATGCGGTCGGAGCGCTTGTGGCCGACGGCGCGGGCGACGAGGTCGGCGAGGTCGGCGGTGGTTTCGACCGGCTCGCCCGCCTCGCGCCTCTCGACGACGCGGCGGGCGATGCGGCGCGAGCGCCGCTCCTCCCCGTACTCGTAGATGATCCGCGCGATCTCCTCCTCGGGGAGCCGCGCCAAAAGCTCGGCCGCCGTCTCCTCGTCGCCCCCGGCGTCCATCCGCATGTCGAGCGGCGCGTCGTGGCGGAAGCTGAAGCCGCGACCGGGCGTGTCGAACTGGAGCGACGAGACGCCGAGGTCGGCCAGAATCCCGGCCGCCTCCGTCTCGCCGGCCTCGCGCATCACCCTTTCAATCTCGCGGTGGTTGGCGTGCGCGGCGCGGAAGCGCGGGCCGAAGCGCGCCAGCCTCGCGGAGGCCAGCCGGAGCGCCTCGCGGTCGCGGTCGACGCCGAGCACCCGCGCGGCCGGGCCGGCTTCGAGGATCGCTTCGCTGTGCCCGCCAAGACCTAGCGTCGCGTCCACGAACAGCCCGCCGCGCTCCGGGGCCAACAGGCCGACCGTCTCAGTTAGCAACACGGGGCGATGGGGCGTGCCCGGCCCCCCTCCGGGCTCCGCCATCACCACCGCCCCGTGGTCTTGAAGAAGAGTGAAGAGTAAGGAGTGACGGGCGACGAGCTAACTGAATTGATGTTTGACTCTGCGCTCTGCACTCCGCACTCCGCACTTTCTTCAAATTCCGAGCCGCGCGATTGCCGCCTCGTCCTCCTCCGTGTAGGGGTCGGAGAGCAGGCGCCGCTCGAAACGTTCCAGTTCCCAAACTTCCAAGTATGTCAAATATCCGAGGACGGCCACGTCGCCCATGACGGCCGCCGCCTTCCTGAGCAGCGGGTGGATGAGGACGCGCCCTTGGCCGTCGAGTTCCGCCTGCTGCCCGTAGTAGTTGGTTCTGTCAAGGAACTTGCGCCGCGCCGGGTCCATCGAGGGCAGGAGCGCGAGGCGCTGTTCGATGGACTCCCACTCCGGCAGAGGGTATATTCGGGCGCATTCGCCGGTCAGGCTCGTGACGTACAGGGCCGCGCCGTACTTGTCCTCTATATAGCGCCGGAAGGCGGTCGGGATTTTCAAACGCCCTTTGGAATCCATGCGCGCCGTGTAATTTCCTCTGAGCATAGGCTTTACGGCGAACACGGGGGCGCGGGCTGCTTAAAACCTCAAGTGACACTCTAACCTTCGGCGGCAAGCTGCTCTTATCAACCCACTTTCAGCCACTTTTGACCACCCGTGGCGCATAGTACGCCCGACTGCTTAAGCATGTCAAGAGCAAAAACAGTGTCAAATCGAGATTTTTAAGCACGATTTGGTGTAAACCTCTTAAGCGACCCCATAGCCAAGCCCCCGCCTATCCTGTATAGTGGCCCCCCAAGTCGTAAAATTTTGAGACAGAACCGGCGACGACTGCTTTCCCGATGAACTTCGGCGCACTTCTCCTCCTCGGCGGCCTCGTGGGACTGGCGAACGTCTGCGGCGGGCTGCTGCTTGCGCGGCCCGGCACTTTCGCCCGAAGTCGCAGCTTTCTCAGGTATTTAGTGGCTCTCGGCGCGGGCTTCATGCTGGCCGCCATTTTCGTCGAGGTCGTGCCGGAGGTGGTCAGCCTGTGGACGGCCGGGGCGTCGGGCGGCGAGGAGGCGGGGCACGCCGTGCTGACGGCGATGGCGCTTCTGCTGGGCGGCTACCTGCTCATCCATTTTTTTGAACACACCGTCGCGCCCCACTTCCATTTCGGCGAGGAGACGCACCCCGAGGCGGTCGTCCGGGCCTCGGCGGCCTACACGGCCATCGGCGGCCTCTCGATCCACACCTTCTTCGACGGTGCGTCGGTGGCGTCGGCCTTCGTGGTGGACCGCAAGGCCGGGTTTCTGGTCTTCGTCGCCGTGCTGCTGCACAAGGTTCCCGAAGGGTTTACGGCCGCTTCGATCATGTTGGCGTCGGGGCGGACGGCGCGGCGGGCCGTCGGGGCGACGTTCATCATCGGCGCGGCGACTTTGGCCGGCGTCCTCAGCGTGGCGCTGCTCCAGTCGCGTGTGGCCGAGGCGGTGATGTACGCTCTGCCCTTCTCGGCGGGCGTGACCTTGTACGTCGCGGCGAGCGACCTGATCCCGGAGGTCAACCACCTCGGCGAGAAGAACCCGCTCGTCTCGCTCGTGGTCTTCGTCGGCGTCGCGCTCTTTTACGCGCTGCACCTGCTGCTCGAAGGCTGAGCGGGGGGCGGGCCCGAGGCGGCGGCCGCGGTAAAACACCGCGGCTTAATTTTTCGTATAAGCATCCGACTGTTATCATCTTGGGACACATGAACCGCAGACTCTCAACCACGCCCGCGGCGCTCGTCGTCTTCGTGTGCCTGCTGGCCGCCGCCGGGCTGGCGCGCGCGCAGGGGCAATCTCGCGCCTACTCGGAGTCCCCCCTGCCGCGGCCGACCGGCTACGTCAGCGACACGGCGAACGTCATCGACGCGGCGACGGAGCAACGCCTCGAAGCGCTGCTCACGGAACTGAAGACGGCGGGCGACATCGAGTTCGCCGTCGTGACCGTGCCGACGACGGGCGACACGCCCATCTTCGACTACACGCTGTCGGTGGCGCGCGGGTGGGGCATCGGCTCGAAGGAGGCGCAGAGCAAGGGCGCGATCCTTCTGGTGGCCGTCAACGACCGGAAATATTTCATGCAGGTCAGCCGCCACCTCGAAGGCGATTTGCCCGACGGGTTGATCGGCGAAATCCTGCGGCAGAAGCTCCGCGAGCCGTTCCGGGCCGGCGACTACGGGCGGGGCGTGACGGACGCCGTGGAGACTTTCGCGGCGACCCTCGCGCAGAAGCAGGGCTTCACCTTAAGCGGCGCGGGGCAGGAGCAGGCTTACCGCCCGCCGGTGCGGCAGACGCGCGAGCCGCGCGCGCGAACGCGGCAGGGCGGCGGCCTCGGCTTCGGCGCGTGCTGCTGCCTCGCGGCGGTCGTCGGCCTGCTCCTGCTCTCGCTGG
>DATMVI010000443.1:0-3223 GCA_035563275.1 Pyrinomonadaceae bacterium | reverse complement strand
GACGCGCGGCAGCCACGCCTTCAAGTTCGGCGTCGACGTGCGCCGCACCCAGGTCAAGAGCTTCTTCGTCCCAACCATCCGCGGCCTGCTGCGCTACTCCAGCCTCCAGAACTTCGTCGACGACGTGGCCGACCTCGGCGCGCAGGTCAACCGGCCGCTGCCGGGCGGGCAGGAGATTCAGTACTACTACTACTGGGACAGCTACTACTACGCGCAGGACGAGTGGAAGCTGGCCCAGAACTTCACGCTCACCTACGGGCTGCGCTACGAGCGGCCGGGCAACTCCTTCGCCGGGCTGGTGCCGATTAACGACGCCATCGTGGCCCGCGCCGGCGGCGACGAGCGCTTCCGCTTCACGCCCGTCCCCGGCGAGGACACCAACAACTTCCAGCCCCGCATCGGCTTCAACTGGAACCCGCGCACCGACGGCGGCGTCTTCGACTTCCTGACCGGCGGCGACCGCCTCGTCATCCGCGGCGGCTACGCCCGCACCCACGACTCGAACTTCATCAACATCAACCTCAACGTGGCGAGCGCCTTCCCCTTCGTCGCCGCCATCAACCTCGCGGCCGCCGGGGCCTTCTCCGCCATCCCGACCGCGCAGCCGGCCGGCCTCAACCCCTCGACCTTCGCGCGCACGGTCGTCGCCGAGGACTTCCGCTCGCCCGTCTACGACCAGTTCAGCCTCGAAGCCCAGCGCGAGCTGACGCGCGACCTCGTCATGAGGATCGGCTACGTCGGCACGCGCGGCCGCGACCTCTTCCAGACCCTCGACGGCAACCCGCGCGTCCCGACCAACAACGCCTTCATCTCGACGGCCGCGCCGGGCAGCGCCAACAACCCGTGCCGCGTCACCGTCGTGGACGCGGCCAACTGCACGCGCGGCGTCATCCGCCTGCGCGCCAACGCCGCCGAGAGCGACTACCACTCGATGCAGTTCAGCCTCGAGAAGCGCCTCTCGCGCGGCTTCAGCGCCGGCGTGCATTACACTTGGTCGTCGTTCATCGACACGGCCTCGGAGCTCTTCAACCCGTCGGGCGGCGAGGTGGCCGTGGCGCAGAACTCCTTCGACCTCGAAGCCGACCGCGGCCGCTCGACCTACGACCGGCCGCACCGCCTCTCGGGCAACTTCGTCTACGAGCTGCCCTTCTTCCGCAATCAGGAGGGCGTCGTCGGCCACGTCCTCGGCGGCTGGCAGGTCAACGGCTTCTTCACCTTCCAGAGCGGCGCGCCGTTCACGCCGCTCAACGGGGCCGACCCGACCGGCGCCCTCAACGGCATCGACGGCCTCGTCGGCAACGCCATCCGCGCCAACGTCCTCGGGCCGCTCCCGACCACCTCGACCGAGGAGCTGTTCAACCTGCTCCACCAGCAGGGCCAGCGGTTCTTCGGGCCGCTCACCTGCAACGGGCCGACCACCAACCCGGCCACCGTCTGCCAGCGCTTCGGCAGCGCCGGCCGCAACATCCTGCGCGCCGACGGCATCAACAACCTCGACTTCGGGATCATCAAGAACACCAACCTCGGGGGCGAGGGCTCGGGCCGCCGGCTGCAAATCCGCGCCGACATGTTCAACGCCACGAACACCCGCGACTTCGGCATCCCGACCGCCAACGTCCGCTCGGGCGCGTTCCTCAACCAGTGGACGACCGACGGCGGCCGCCGCCGCATCGTCCTCGGCGCGCGCCTCGTCTTCTAAACCCTCCGGACTCGCCGTCCGCTTCCGAGGGGGCCGGGGCCGCGCGCCCCGGCCCCCTCAGCTTTTTCCCGGCCTCGCTTTTTCCGCGCGCGGGTTTATAATCGCCCGGCCGCGACCACGCGCGCGAAGGAGGTGCCCATGAAGAGTCTGGCATTATGCTGCGCCGCCCTGCTGCTGACCGCCGCGGCGCGCGCCCAGACGCCGGCCCCGGCGCAGGCCGCGGGCGGGCCGGTCGTCGTCGAGAAGTACAGTTGGGCGAAGGAGCGCATCGGCTGGGAGGGCGACCCGTTCAGCGGCCCCGTCGAGGGCTTCGACGACGCGCGCCGCCGCATGGTGGACGCGCGCCGCATCGAGCGCGCCCGCGGCACGGGCAACATCGGCGAGGCCAACAAGGTCGAGCGCGAGATGCGCGCCGAGCAGGTCATCAGGGCGCGCCAGCAGACGGCCCCGCCCCGCTACGCCTTCCTCTACAAGGTCGCGCTGCGGAACAACGGCCCCGTGGCGGTCAGGGAGTTCGACTGGGATTACGTCTTCTTCGACCGCGCGACCGGCGAGGAACTCGGCCGCCGCCAGTTCACCGGCGTCGAGAAGATCGGCCCCGGCAAGCGCAGGGAAGTCTCCTTCCTCGTCCCCTCGCCGCCGACGTTGACCATCAGCGTCCACTCCCTCAACAAGAAGGAGCGCGACGGGCTGCGCGAGGAGGTCGTCCTCGTCCGCGTGCTCTTCGAGGACGGAACCGTCTGGCGCCCGTGAGCGGCGCGCGGCCGGCCCGCCTTGACGCCCGCGCGGGCCGGGTGTTAGCTTGTCTCGCCTTCGACGCCCGCGGCCGAGAAAGTCGGCGCCACCGGCCGGGCGCGAATCGTTCTTTGCCTTTTCGATAGTTATCGCTAATCCGGCCCCGCGCCTTCGAAGCGCGCGGGCCGGCCGTCGCAGGTCAGAGGCGCGCCGTCAAAGCGCGCCTTCAAGGGAAGCCGGGTGCAAAGCCCGCACGGTTCCCGCCACTGTGTACCGGCGATTCGTGCCGCCTTCAAACCCGCCACCGAGCGGGGCCACTCGTCCGAACGACGGGGAAGGCCGAGGGCGGCGCGTCCGAGCCGGGAGTCAGGAAACCTTGCCTGCAAGAGTCTGTTTCGTGTTTCGTGCTCGGGGTTCAAAGTTAAGGAGTTGTCTCTTAACTTTGAACCCCGAGCACGAAACACGAAACCTGTTCCGACGGTGGCGACCGCTGACGCTCCGGGAAAGGGCGAGTGGCGTCGGGCACGAATCGGGGGAGGCGGGTCATTCGCGAACGCGCGACGGCCCGCGCCGCAACCCTTCAGTTTCATCCGGCACGCCCTCGGTCTTCCGCGCGGAAGACCGAGGGCGTTTTCCTTTATGGGCCGGGGCGGACTCTTCCGCCGCCTTCCGCCGACACGCCCCCCCGGCGCGCGCGTCCCCGCCCGCGCGGCCAGAGGAGGTTTGACCGATGAGGAGAGAGGGTTTCGTTCGCACCATCGTTTTCGCGTGCGCGCTCGCGCTCGCGTG
>DATMVI010000442.1:0-2255 GCA_035563275.1 Pyrinomonadaceae bacterium | reverse complement strand
GAGGCCCGTCAGGCCGAAGCCGAGGCGGGCGGGGCCGGGCGCCGGCCGCGCGACCGCACGCGCGCCGAGCGTCAGGCTCCGGAGGCGGCGTCTCCCCTCCCCGACCGGCCGCGCGAACGCGCCGCGGAAGAGTTGCGCCCGCTGCCCACCGTGACGCTCCTCATCGACACGACGACCGGCCTGCTCGCCACGCCCGACTGCCCCGTCCGCAGCCGCATGACCTTCGCCGGCGGCAACGAGCCGCGCCGCCACTGCGACGCCCCGCACAAGGGCACGCGGAAGCGCGCCGCCGCCACGCCAGCCACTAAAGGCGCGGCCGCCGCCCCCGGCGCCGAAACGCGTTAGAAAACGATCTTCATGAAAACGACGGCGAGCGTCGGGCCGACGAGGAGCAGCCCGAGCGAGGAGGCCGCGGCCGGCACGAAGGCGGCCCAGCCGGAGATGCCGGCGGCCCGGAAGCCGTAACGGATGATGAGCCAGTTGAAGAACGCGGCGACGAGGGTCGTGAGGCCGAGCGCCACCACGAAGTAGATGACGAAGACCGGCGCGGCCTGCTTCTCGCTGAAGCCGTTGAGCGCCACGAGCAGCATGAACCCGCCGAAGACCCCGAAGACGAAGAACGAGACGACGGCCACGGCCACGCTCGCGGCCGACATGGCGAGCCAAGCCTTCCGGCGGCCGGGCCGCGCGGGCTGACTCGTCGAAGGGCTTTGGTATGAGTATGACATCCGTTTTCGTCCGCCTCAGATCAGTCTTCTTCGCAGCAGGTCGAGCGCGGCCTGCGAGGCGCGCCAGCGGATGAGGTGGCGGTCGCCGGGCAGCATCAGGCGCCGGTGCTCGGTGTGCGCGTCGTCCGAGAGCGCGACGTAGACGAGGCCGACCGGCTTCTCCCCGCTCCCGCCGCCGGGGCCGGCGATGCCCGTGACCGCGAGGCCGAAGTCGGTGTCGGCGCGCGCCTTGACGCCCTCGGCCATCGCCTCGGCCACCTCGCCGCTCACCGCGCCGCGCGCCTCGATCAGTTCCGCGGGCACGCCGAGCAGCCGCGTCTTCGCCTCGTTCGAGTAGGCGACGACGCCCTCCATGAAGTAAGAGGACGAGCCGGGGACTTCCGTCAGGCGGTGCGCGACGAGGCCGCCCGTGCAGCTCTCGGCCGTGGCGACGGTGAAGCCGCCGACGGCGAGGCGCAGCCCGACGACCTCCTCCATCGTCTCGCCGCGAAAGGCGAAGACCGACTCGCCCAAACGCTCTTCGAGCTGGCCGGCGAGGCCGTCGAGCAGGAGTTCGGCCTCGGCCTCGGACTGCGCCTGCGCGGTGAGGTGGATTTCGATCTCGCTGCGGTTGAAGAGGATGGTGGTCTGCGGGTTCTTGTACTGCGTGTAGACGGGCGCGATGCGCTCGTCCACGGCCGACTCCCCGAGGCCCGCGACCCTCAGCACGCGCCGCGCGACGCGCACGCCGCCAGCCTTCGCCGCGAGCTTCGGGAGCGCCTGCGACTCGAACATCGGCTTCATCTCGCGCGGCGGGCCGGGCAGGAGGACGACCACGCGGCCGTCCGCCTCAAGGTACATGCCGGGGGCCGAGCCGTTGGGGTTGTCCAAGACCTGCGCGCCCTCGATGACCATCGCCTGCCGCGAGTTGATCTCGGGCATTTTCCGCCCCCAGTGGGCGAACTTGGCGCGGAGCCCTTCGAGCACGCGCTCGTCGAGGAGCAGGCGGCGGCCGAGGGCGCGGGCGGCGATCTTGCGCGTGATGTCGTCCTCGGTGGGGCCGAGGCCGCCCGTCAGGACGGCGCAGGTCGAGCGCTTGAGGGCGTCGCGGATGGTCTCTTCGAGCCGCGCGTCGTCGTCGCCGACGATGGTCTTGAGCTTGACCTCGATGCCGACGCTGTTGAGCTGCTCGGTCAGCCACAGGCTGTTGGTGTCGGTGCGGAAAGGCGTCAGCAGTTCGGAGCCGACGGCGATAATCTCGGCGCTGAGCATTTGTTTAAGCAGGAAGTAGCCGGTAGAAGAACTCCCCTTCGCTCGGGCGGTTGGAGTGTACGCGCCGGTGCGCCCGAAGACAACCGACCGGCTACGGCCCGCCCCTCATCGTCTGCTGCTTTCAAACGGGTTCGTGTCGGGCCTTTCGCGGCGGGCGGCGACGGGCTCGCGGCGCGGCGGCGAGGGCGTCAGGAGTTCCGTCGTGCCCTCGGTGACGGAGACGCGGGCCGGGGCGGGCGGGAGCGCCGAGGTCTCGGGGCCGTGCGGCGCGTCGAG
>DATMVI010000441.1:0-3460 GCA_035563275.1 Pyrinomonadaceae bacterium | reverse complement strand
GGCGCCGCGCGTCGGGCCGGGGCGGGCGTTATGGACTTCAGCCTGTTCTTCTTTTCGGGGGACGGCTCTGGCGGGGCGCGCGACAAGTACCGGATGGTGCTTGAGTGCGCGAAGTTCGCAGACCGCCACGGCTTCCGGGCGGTCTGGACGCCCGAGCGCCACTTCCAGCCCTTCGGCGGCCTCTACCCGAATCCGGCCGTCCTCGGCGCGGCGCTGGCGGCCGTGACGGAGCGCGTCGAGATTCGCGCCGGGAGCGTCGCGCTGCCGCTGCACGACCCCCTCCGCGTGGCCGAGGAGTGGTCGGTCGTTGACAACTTGTCGGGCGGCCGCGTCGCCGTCTCGTTCGCGTCGGGCTGGCACCCGGCGGATTTCGCGCTCGCCCCGGACGCTTACGAGCGGCGCAAGGAGTTGATGTTCGAGGGCATCGAGACGGTGCGGCGCCTCTGGTCTGGGGGGGCGCTCAAGCGCCGGGGCGCGGGCGGCGGCGAGGTCGAGGTGCGAACCCTGCCGCGCCCCGTCCAGCGCGAGCTGCCCGTCTGGATTTCTATCTCGCGCAGCGCCGAGACGTGGGTCAGGGCGGGCGAGATCGGGGCGCACGTCCTGACGGCCATCGTTAAGCAGCCGCCCGAGGTGCTGGCGGAGAGGATCGGGCTGTACCGCGAGGCGCGGCGCCGCCGCGGCTTCGACCCGCGGGCGGGGCGCGTCGCCGCCATGCTGCACACCTTCGTCGGCGAAGACGAGCGGGAGGTGAAGGAGGCGGTCAGGGCGCCCCTGTGCCGCTACTTCCGCGCCAACCTCAAGCAGCTCGAAATCCAGACCGACGTGTGCGCGGGGGGCGAGGCCGGCGCCGCCGCCGCGCGGCCCGCCGTCGAGGCCGACAGGCTGACGGAGGATGACGTGGAGAGCATCGCCGAACACGCCTTCGAGCGTTACTACGACACGAGCCTCCTGTGCGGCACCCCCCCGAAGTGCGCGCGCCTCGTCGAGCGGCTCGCCGAGGCCGGCGTGGACGAGGTGGCCTGCCTCGTCGACTTCGGCCCGAGCTTCGAGCAGGTGATGGAGAGCCTGCGCCACCTCGGCCGGCTGCGCCAGCAGTTCGGCCCCGCCGCCACGCCCGCCGCTTCGAGTCAAACGCGATGAACAACCTGACCGAGCGAATCGACGCCCTCTCGCCGGAGCAGCGCGCACTCTTCGAGGCGCGGATGAAGCGCGCGCGGCCGCCCGCGCCGAAGCCGCAGGGGATCGCCCGGCGCGGCCCGGCCGGCGCCCGCCCCCTCTCGCTCGATCAGGAGCAGCTCTGGTTCCTCGCGCAGCTCGACCCGCGCAGCTACGCCTACAACCTGAGCAACGCCTACGCGCTCGGCGGCGCCCTCGACGTGGCCGCCCTGAGGCGCGCCCTGAACGAGGTCGTCCGGCGGCACGAAGTGTTGCGCACCTCCTTCCCGGCGGACGACGGCGTCCCCGTCCAGCGCGTCGCCCCCGAGCTGACGCTGCCCGTCCCCCTCGTCGATCTGCGCGACCTGCCCGCGGCCGGACGCGCGCCCGAACTGCGGCGCGTCACGCGGCGCTTCACGCGCGAACCCTTCGACCTCGCGGCCGGCCCGCTCCTGCGCGCCGCGCTCGTCCGCGCCGCCGAGGACGAGTTCGTGATGCTCCTGACGCTGCATCACGCCGTCATGGATCGCTGGTCTTTCAGCATCCTCTGGCGGGAGCTGACGACGCTCTACGAAGCCTTCTCGGCCGGCCGCCCGTCGCCGCTGCCCGAGCTGCCCGCGCAGTTCGGCGACTACGCCGCGTGGCAGCGCGAGCGCCTGCGCGGCGACCTCCTCGAAGCCCACCTCGACTTCTGGCGGCGGCGGCTCGCCGGCTCCGCGTTCGTCCTTGAGCTGCCGGCCGACCGGCCGCGCCCGCCGGCCCAGACTTTCGACGGCGCGCGCCACTACTGGCACCCCCCGAAGCCCCTCTGGGACGAACTCGGCGCGCTGTGTCGGCGCGAGGGCGTGACCATGTTCATGACCGTGCTGGCGGCCTTCAACGTGCTGCTCTACCGCTACACGGGGCAGGAGGACATCAACGTCGGCACGCCCTTCGCCAACCGCGACCGCGCCGAGACCGAGGGGATGATCGGCTACCTGCTCAACATGATCGTCATGCGCACCGACCTCGCCGGGAACCCCACCTTCAGGGAGTTGCTCGGGCGCGTGCGCGCAGCCACCCTCGACGCTTACCAGCACGGCGAAGTGCCCTTCGGCCTCGTCGTCGAAGCCCTGCGCCCGCCCCGCGACCTGAGCCGCAACCCCGTCTTCCAAGTCTCCTACGTTCACGTGGACTCACACGACACGCTCGGCGAGCGCCCGGAGCTTTCGATCAAAGACCTACAGGTGGACGCCGGCTCCTCCGTCTTCGACCTCACCCTCGGCCTCCGGAACAACCCCGACCGCCCCACGCTCATCCTCGAATACAGCACAGACCTCTTCGACGAATCGACCATCCTCCGGATGGCCTCCCACTTCCAGACGCTGCTCCACGGAATCGTCGCCCGCCCCGACGCGCGCCTCTCGGAACTCCCGCTGCTCACTGACTCGGAGCGACGCCGCCTCGTCGTCGAGTTCAACGACACGGCGCGCGATTACCCCGCCGACGAGTGCGTCCACCGCCTCTTCGAGCGGCAAGTCCGACGCACCCCCGACGCGCTCGCGCTCGTCTGCGAGGGCGCACGACTCACCTACGCCGAACTCAACGCCCGCGCCAACCGGCTGGCGCGCGACCTGCGCGGGCGCGGCGTCCGCCTAGAGTCGCGCGTCGGCCTCGCCGCCGGGCGCTCGCCCGCCACCCTCGTCGCCCTGCTGGCCATCCTCAAGGCCGGCGCCGCCTACGTCCCACTCGACGGCTCCCTGCCGCCCGCCCGCTTGAAGCTGATACTGGAGCGGGCAGGCGTCGGGCTCCTGCTCGCCGACTCCCGCCACCGCGAGCGGTGGGACGGCTGCGGCGCCGAGGTCGTCCGCGTCGGCACCGAGCCCGCCGACCTCGCGCCCCGCGACGCCGCTAACCTCGGGGCCGAAGTCCCACCCGACTCTCTCGCCTACGTCATGCACACCTCGGGCTCGACCGGAGAGCCGAAGGCCGTGATGGTCACGCACCGCTCGGTCGTCAACCTCTGGGCGGCGCTCGCCGGCCGCGCCTACGCGCCGCACGAGCCGGTGCGGCGGGTGAGCCTCAACGCCCCGCTCTCGTTCGACTCGTCGGTCAAGCAGCTCGTCCAGCTGCTGTCGGGGCGCGCGCTGTGCGTCGTGCCGGAAGGGGTGCGGGCCGACGGCGCGGCGATGCTCGACTGGCTGGCGGGTGAGCGGGTCGGGGGTCTCGACTGCACGCCGACGCAGCTGAGGCTGCTGCTGGAGGCGGGCCTCGTCGGGCGCGAAGACTTGAGGCTGCGGGTGGGGCTGGTCGGAGGCGAGGCGGT
>DATMVI010000440.1:0-4640 GCA_035563275.1 Pyrinomonadaceae bacterium | reverse complement strand
GGCTTCGAGCGAGCCGACGCGCTCTTTGAGGCCGAGCATCTCCGCGCCGCTCAGCGTCAGGGCGCGCAGCGCGCGCTCGCGCGACATCCCGGCGCGCACGGCCAAGCCCGCCTGCCGCATGAAGAAGCGCGAGTCGGTGATGTAGTCGTCCGTGTGGAAGCCGACGAGCGCGCCGGCCCGCTCCAGCGCCGCGCCGTTCGTCATCCGCACGTCCATGGTTTCGAGCTTGCCGCCGGGCGCGTCGATGACGATGACCGAGGCCGGCGCTTTGGCGCGCGCGATCTCGTCGGCCACCTTCCACGCCTCCGAGACGTGGTGGAGCACGGGGCGGAAGCCGAACTCCTGCGCGAGGCGCAGCGCCGTCAGGATGTCGTCGTGGCGGTGCGTGTGGAAGTGGACGACGCGGCGGCCTTCGAGCGCCTCGGCCAGCGCTTCGAGCGCGAGGTCGCGCGGCGGCAGCTTCGACCTGTCGCCGCCGGCGCGCCTGACCTTCTCGCGGTACTCCTGCGCGCGCGTGAACTGCTCGCGCACGAGCGCGGCCGACTTGGCGCGCGTGCCGGGGAAGGGGCCGGTCGAGCCGGGCCGCAGCGAGTTCGTGCCGTTGGCCATCTTGATGCCGCCCGCCGGCTCGCCGCGCGCGTCGCGGATGAAGAGGTCGTCCACGATTTTGCCGCGGCGCAGCTTGAGGTAGAGGGTCTGGCCGCTCAGGAGGTGGCCGGAGCCGGGCATGACGTTGACGGTGGTGATGCCGCCGGCCCGCGCGCGCCGCAGCCCCGAGTCGCGCACGTCTATCGAGTCGAGGATGCGCACGTCGGGCTGGATGGGCGCGGAGCCGTCGCCGCCCGAGCCGCCGCCGACGTGGCTGTGCGTGTCGACGAGGCCGGGCATGATGGTCTTGCCGCGCGCGTCCACGACCTGCGCGTCGCGCGGGACGCTGACGGAGGCGCGCGCGCCGGCCGCGACGATCCTGCCCTTGTGGACGACGAGCACGCCGTCTTCGACCGCGGGGCCGGAGACGGTGACGAGGGTCGCGCCGGTGAAGGCGACGGGGCGCTCCTGCGCGCGCGCGGCGAGGCACACGCACAGCGACGCGATGACGACGGCCAGCACTCTTTTCATCGGTAACTCCTCGGAGAGCGAACGCGCTACGGGCAAGCAGGGCTTAACAATCGGCGAAGTCGCAAGCTCCTGTCAAGTTTACGCGACCCTTTATCTCGCCCCGCGCCCGCCGTACAATGGGCCGCCCGCGAAGTCATCTCCGTTCGGATTTCAGGAGCGCCCCGTGAGGAAACTCTTCGTCCTGTTCGTCTCGCTGCTGCTCGCCGCCGTGCCGGCCGGCGCGCGGCAGTCCACGCTCCTGCCCGAGCCGGTCGTGGCCGCGCTCGCGCAGGATCTTTCGGGCGAGGCGGCCAAGCGCAACCTCGAACAGCTCGCGCGCCACCACCGGATGCGCGGCTCGCGCGGCTTCCGCGCCGCCGCCGAGCACATCGCCGCCGAGCTGAGGGCCTACGGCCTCGCCGACGTGAAGATCGAACAGTTCCCCGCCGACGGCAAAATCTTCTACGGCACGCAGCGCTCGCGCCCGCCGTGGGACGCCGAGTTCGCCGAGCTGTGGGAGGTGCGCGAGCTGACGCCGGGCGGTTGGTCTCCGGTCGCGCGCCTCGCCAGCTGGGAGGCGATGCCCGTCACGCTCGCGCAGGACAGCGAGAGCGGCGAGGTGACGGCCGACCTCGTTGACGTGGGCGCGGGCACCGCGGAGGCCGACTACGCCGGCAAGCAGGTGCGCGGCCGGCTCGTCCTCACCTCGTCGCAGCCGGGCGAGGCGGCGCGGCTCGCGGTCGAAAAGCACGGCGCGGCCGGGCTCGTCAGCTACGCGCAGAACCAGCGCACGGCGTGGTGGGGCGAGGACGAGAACCTCGTCCGCTGGGGCCACCTCGACACCTTCGCGCCCACTCCGGCGTTCGCCTTCATGGTCTCGCTCAAGACGGCGCGCTCGCTCCAGCAGAGGCTCGCGCGCGGCGGGCGCGTCATCCTGCGCGCCTCGGTGCGCGCCGGCAAGCGCGCCGGCTCCTACGACGTGCTGACGGCCACCATCCCCGGCTCCGACCCGCGTTTGAAGGAGGAGGAGATCGCCTTCAGTTGCCACCTCGACCACCAGCGCCCCGGCGCGAACGACAACGCCTCGGGCAGCGCCGCCATCCTCGAAGTCGCGCGCGCCTTCTCGAAGCTCGTCCGCGAGGGCCGCATCGAGCGGCCGCGCCGCACGCTGCGCTTCATCTGGCCGCCGGAGATCGAGGGCACGCTCGCCTACCTCAACGCGCGGCCCGAGGTGGCGCGCCGCATCCGCGCCGTCGTTCACATGGACATGGTCGGCGGCGGCCCCGAGACGAAGGCCGTCTTCCACGTCACGCGCGGCCCGGCCTCGCTCCCCTCGTTCGTCTACGACGTGGCCGAGCACTTCGCGCGGTTCGTCAACGAACAGTCGGCGCGCTTCGCCGGCGGCGAGTCGGTTCCTTACTCGCTGCATTCGCCCGAGGGCGGCCGGGAGCCCCTGCTCGCCGAGCTGGCCGACTTCTCGATGGGCAGCGACCATCAGGTCTACACGGACGCCTCGTTCGCCGTCCCGGCCATCTACCTCAACGACTGGCCCGACCGCTACATCCACACCAACTTCGACACGCCGGCCAACGTCGATCCGACGAAGCTCAGGCGCGCGGCCTTCATCGGCGCGGCCAGCGCCTACTTCCTCGCCGGCGCTTCGGCCGAAGACGCGCCCGCGCTCTCAAGGCTGCTCCGCTCTCAAGCCCTGCGCCGCGCGGCCGTCACGCTCGCGCGCCGCGACGCGCTCCCCGCGAACGAGGCCGCCAACCTGACGCGCTTCCGGCTCGACTACGAGCGCGCCGTCGCGGCCTCGGCCGCCCGCTTCCTGCGAGCGCCCGCGGACGCCGAGGCCGCGGGCTTCCTCGAACGTCTGCGCGCGCTCGTCGGCGAGCCGGCCGCGCCCGCCCCGGCCGCGGGCGACGGCCTCCTCGTCTTCCGCCGCAACCCCGACCTCCGGGGGCCGCTCACGCCCTTCGGCTACGACTACTTCAACGACAAGTATGGCGAAGACAAAGCGTCGTCGGTGCGCCTGCTCTCCTTCCGCGGCGCGCGCGGCTCCGGCGTCGAGTACGCCTACGAAGTCCTCAACTTCGCCGACGGCCGCCGCAACGCCCAGCAGATACGCGACGCCGTCTCCGCCGTCTACGGCCCCGTCCCGCTTGGGCTGGTCGTCGAATACCTGCGCGCGCTGGAAACTATCGGAGCAGTAGACAGTAGACAGTAGTCAGTAGTCAGTAGTCAGTAGAAAGAGAGTCGCTTGCGAATCTTGAGCGTGTCGGCGTCAGGAGACCGGGCGCGGAAGCCCCTACTGACTACTGTCTACTGTCTACTGTCTACTGCTTTACGGAAGATGTTCGAGGCGGCGGCGCGCTTTGGCGATCTGGCGGGTGATGCTTTCGGCCATCGAGGTGAGGGCGTCGCGCCCCTCGGCGGCCTCGGCCCGCGTCTTGAGCATGAGGTGGTAGAGCCTGTCCTGCCGGATGCGCCTGACGCCGAACTCGGCGGTGAGCAGCTCTTCCCTGAGGCGCAGGAGGCGCGAGGCGGGGTCGGCCGGCCCCTCGTCGCGCGCGGCCGTGGCGCAGAAGAACTGCAACTGCTCGTCGCCGAGGAGCGTCGAGAGGCTTTCGGCGTCGCCGTCGCGGTAGGCGCGGCTGGCCTCGGCCATGATGCGGTGGCGGCGCTCGGCCTCGCGCTCGTCCGAGGCGTGGTCGGGGTGGAAGAGGCGCGCGACCGACCAGAAGAGTTTTCGCAGAGAGGTCTTGGCCGGCGGCGCGGCGGCGTAGAAGCCGGAGGCGGCATCCTCCTCCCCCTCCGCTTCAGGGTCGAGTCCGACGAGCCGCGCTTCGGCCTCGCGGATTTCGCGCTCGACCTCGGAGAGTTCGGCCAGCGGGCCGCCCACGACCCGCGCGTAGCGCGCCTTGAACTCGCGGAACTCCTCCTGCAAGGCCGCCAGCTCGGCCTTCCGCTCGGCGACCAGCGCTTCGAGCCGCGCGGCCTCGGCCGCCGGGTCGAAATCCTCCCCCGCCGAAGGGTGAATGGTCAGTTGCGTACCTTCCATAAAGACGGAGAGTGTAACAAAAAGCAGTAGCCAGTAGACAGTAGTCAGTAGACAGTAGCGCCCGCGCCGCGCCGGCTGACACCGAGCCCTCGTAGTTTGTTGGCGAAGGCTTTTTCTACTGTCTACTGACTACTGTCTACTGGCTACTGGTTCCGATTGCGCGCCCGTCGGCGCGGCCCTATAATGTCGCCACCCCCATTTATAATCGCACAACCGCTGGGAGTGGCGCGCGAAGGCCATCGTCGCCGGCTGCGACGACTTCTTAGAGAAGCCCATCGACTTCGAGCGCCTCGGCTCGCTCCTCTTAAGACACATCCGGGCGGCCTGACGCCAGCGAGGTGAGGCTCGCCACGACCGCCACCAGCTCGGCCGGGTTGACCGGCTTGGCGACGTGCGCGTGGAAGCCCGTGAGCAGCGCCCGCGTCCGATCCTCTTCGCGCGCGTAGGCCGTCAGCGCCACCGCCGGCAGCCTGCCGCCGCG
>DATMVI010000439.1:0-7227 GCA_035563275.1 Pyrinomonadaceae bacterium | reverse complement strand
CAACCCCCCGCAGCGGCTCGACGGCGCGGCCGACCGCCTCCGCCGGGTCGGCCGAGAGCAGCGCGTCGAGTTCGCGTTCGGGGGGGAGCATAAAGGAGTAGACAGTGAGTCGGTAGTCGGTAGAAAAGAGCTTCGCCGGTGAATCGTCAGGGCGTCGGCGTCAGCAGACTTGATGCGGGGCCCGCCGGCTACCGGCTACTGTTTACCCTCCTCCGCCTTCCCCAGCTTGCCTTCGCGCCACTGCCGGACGCTCTCGCCGGTCTCGTAGTCGTAGCCGAGCAGCCCGCGCAGGAAGGGGTCGTCGGAGAATTTGCCGCCGAGCATCCGCGGCAGGCTGATCTGCTGGCGGATGAGCGGCAGCGTGTAGATGTGGTTGACGGCGCGGCGCACGCGCCCCGAGCGGTTGTCGCCCGAGCGGTGGAAGAGCATCGCGTCGAAGACGATGATCGAGCCGGCCGGCGCGCTCACCTGCGTCTCGTGGCCGCGCACGTACTCGGCCGAGGGGAACTCCTCCGACTTGTGCGAGCCGGGCAGGACGTGCGTGCCGCCGGTCTCGGGCGAGAACTCGTCGACGCACAGCAGGGCGCTGACGGCGAGCGGGCGCGAGCTGACGAAGTGCTGGTAGTTGAGGTCGCGGTGCCACGTGGCCTGATAGTGGTGGCCGGCGGGGCGGACGAAGACGGCGTTCTGCGACATGAGGACGAAGAAGTCGCCGAGCAGCCGCCTGAGCAGCGAGACGACGCGCGGGTGCGCCGCGACGCCGACGAAGTAGTCGTCGTAGCCGGCGAGGCAGCGCGCGATGTCGGCGTCGTTCATCCGGCGCAGGCGCTCCTCGCCGCCGATCTCGTCCAACTGCCGCGCGTAGACGGCGTCCACCTTCTCGCGGATCAGCCGCAACTCTTCGCCGCCGAGGCCGCTCGCCAAGACGGTGTAGCCGGCGCGGCCGACGGCCTCGACGTGGTAGTCGTCCTCGTCGGCGTTGCGCCGGAACTCCCTGACGGCGTGCGTCCTCAGCTCACTCGACATCGCCGCTCGCTACCGCCTCCCCTCACCAGCTCTCAAGTATCGCATAGCCGAAGCCGGTCTCGCCGAGGTTGTTGCCGCTGTAGAACATGTAGACCTTGTCGGGGCGGCGGACGACGGCCGCGTAGGCGACCATCTCCGAGTCCCAGCCCGACTCCGACACGTCCAGCCCGACCTCCGCGTCCTTCCGCTCCCAGCCGTGGCCGTCGCGCGACTCGGCGTAGCCGAGCCGGTAGCCCTTCGAGCGCGTCCGCACCGAGTAGAACATCTTGTGCAGCCCGCCGTCCTCGATGACGAACGGCTTGCCGAAGGCGTGCTCGTCCTCCGACTCGTAGTCGATGCAGACGCGCCCCTCCGGCCCCCAGCGCACCCCGTCGCCGGATTCGAGGTACTTGATGGTGTACATCGGCAGCGCCTTGCCGTTGACGGTCGTCCAGTCGCTGCCGCCGACGTACCACATCTGGAAGAGGCCGCCGCGCCGGCGGACGAAGGCCGACGTGCGGTTGAGCATCTCGGCGTCGCTGCGGTCGATGACGGGGACGAGGCGGACGCGGCGGAACGAGTCGCCGCCGTCGTCGCTCACGGCCAGCCCCTCGAACTGGTAGTACCTGACCTGCCAGCCGAGCTGGTAGCCGACGTAGTACATCCAGAGCCGGCCGTCGACTTCCAGCGTGCAGGTCGGCACCACGCCGTTCTCGTCGAACGCGCCCGGCGTGCCGATGTCCAAGACGGGCTCTTCCGAGACGCGCAGCACGCGCGAGGGGTCGTCGGCGTCCACGTCCACGAAGCCGACGCGGCCGACCATCTCGGCGTCGCAGAAGGTGACGTAGACGCGGATCACGCCGCCGCCCTCGCGCAGGCAGGGCGTCGGCGGGAAGGCGTAGCGCTTGGCCCACGCCCGGCTGCCGTCGGGCGCGTAGACGCGCCCCATCTTTCTCCACTTCATGCCGTGTCGTTCGCCGCCGGCGGCCTACCAGCGCTCCAGTACGGCGTACCCGAAGCCCTCGCGGCCGTAGTCGTTGCCGTTGTAGAAAAGGTAGACGCGGTCGCCGTAGGCGACGACGCTCGGGTAGGCCTGCATCTCCGAGTCCCAGCCCGACTCCGACACGTCTATGCCGACGTGCGCGTCCCGGCGCTCCCAGCGGACGCCGTCCTCGGACTCGGCGTAGGCCAGCCGGTAGCCGCGCGACTTCGTCCCCGCCGAGTAGAACATCTTGTAGAGCCCCCCGTGCCGGATGACGTAGGGCCGGCCGACCCTGTACTCGTCCTCGCCCCCCGTGTCCACGCAGACGGCGTAGTCCTCGGGCAGGCTGAAGCCGTCGGCCGACTCGGTGTAGCGGATGTTGTAGTTCGGGAGCTGGTAGCCGCGCTCGGTGGTGAACTCGCTGCCGCCGCCGTACCAGACGCGCCAGCGCCCGCCCTCGCGCATGATCGAGTGGATGACGCGGAAGAGCAGCTCGCGGTCGGTGCGGTCGCAGACGGGGACGCGCGCGTGGCGGCGGAAGGTCTCGCCGCCGTCGTCGCTCACGGCCAGCCCGCCGAAGACGTAGAACCTGACCTTGCGCCCGAGCTGGTAGCCCGCGTAGTAGAGGTAGAGCCGGCCGTCGCGCTCGACCACCGCGCACGGGACGACGCCGTTCTCGTCGAACGCGCCCGGCGTGCCCACGTCGAGCGCCGGGCGCCCCGAGACGCGCAGCACGCGCGAGGGGTTCGCCGCGTCCACGTCCACGAAGCCGACGCGGCTCACGCCGCGCTCGTCGCGCATCCCGACGAAGACGCGGAAGCGGCCGTCCGGGGTCAGGAGCGGGGTCGGCTGCAGCGCCGTGTGGCGCGCCCACTCGCTCCTGCCGTCGGGGCCGTAGACCATCCCCTGCTTGCGCCACCTCATCCTGCGGCCTCTTCCTCCACGCCCTGCGCCGCGAAGCTGTCCTTGACGGGCTTGGCCGGGTGGCCGACGTAGACCTTGCGCGGCTCGGTGTCCTTGTGGACGACGGCCCCCATGCCGACGAGGCAGTCGCGCGCGACCTTGACGTTGTTCGCCACCGAGCTGTTGACGCCGAGGAAGCAGTTCTCGCCGACCTCGCAGTAGCCGGAGACGACGACGTGCGAGGAGATGAAGACGTTCTCCTTAATCACCGTCTGGTGGCCGATGTGGTTGCCGCTCCAGAGCACGACGTTGTCGCCGATGCGGACGGCGTACTGCACGACGTTGTTCTCGAAGATGAAGCAGTTCTCGCCGATCTCGACGTTGTGCCAGACGAAGGCGCGCGAGCTGACGTAGGAGAGGCAGCGGTAGCCCTTGCGCTTGGCCTCGGCGAAGAGGCGCGCGCGGACGCGGTTGAGCTTCGTGTAGGAGACGGCGACGAAGGCGCGGTACTCGGCGGGCGGGTACAGGCTCTCGACCCCCTCGAAGTCCACCACGGGCAGCCCGCACAGGCTCTCCTTGTTCCGGAAGGCGCTCTCGACCGCGAAGGCCGCGACCTCGTGCGGCGAGTCGTGCGTGAAATACTCGTAGGCCAGCTCGGCCGTCTCGCCGTCGCCGACGACGACGATCTTCTCCGTCCCTCTCTCCACCTTCACCATCTCAGTCTCCGCCCTTTCCGTGATTCAGCTCAGGCCCGGTCGGCGAGCCGCAGCAGGTGCGTGTCGGCCGGGTCGGAGGCGCACGTGAGCGGCTCGCGCCCGCGCACCGCCTCCCACAAATCGAGGCACTCGACCTCGCGCCGGAAGAAGCGCCTGTCCGGCTCGGCTTTCAACCCCGCGACCGCGCGCGGCTGCCGCCCGGCCCGCGCCCAGTCCACAGACCACAAATACTCCCACGAGCTCTCAGCCGAGCCGCGCATCCACTCGTCGCCCGCGGCCGCGAGCGGCCCGTCCTCCGCCCGGCAGACGACCGACAGGTAGCCCGAGGGCCTGTCGAAGACGTAACTCTCGCCCGTCCGCACCGCCTCGTGCGGGACGAAGAGGCAGTCGAGCGGGGCGAGCCGCAGGTAGCGCAGGAGGTAGTCGAAGAGCGGCACCGACAGGTACCAGAAGGTGTTGCGCTCGCGCTGCATCCGGCCGCCGTTGTTGAACTCCATCGCGTAGCCGTCCGAAAGGACGACGTTGGTCGAGACGATCAGAAGCCCGCCGCGCTTCAAAAGCGGGCGCAGGCCGCAGAGCACCGCGAGCGGCGAGAAGACGTGGTAGAGCAGCCCCGAACAGTGGATCAGATCGAACGAGCGCCCCTTGAGCTTCCGGTCGAGCCCGTACATCAGGCCGACGCTGCGGTAGTCGAAGCGGACGCCGTAGTAGTGCTGGACGGCTTCGAGCTTGTCGCGGCAGTGATCCACGGCGTCGGTCGCCAGCACCTCCGAGGCCCCGCCCCGCCGCATGAGGACGGGGATGAGCCCCTCCATGCTCCCGAGGTCGAGGCAGGCGGCGCCCCCCAGCTCGCAGCGCCTGAGCATGAGGCGCGGGATGTTGGGCAGGTCGTCGGGGTAGACGCCGCGCGCGACGAGGCCGGGCAGCAGCTCGACCGAGTAGTACCACCACGTCCGCAGGAGCCCGCTCCGCCCCAGCTCGTCGGCCGTGCGCGGGAAGCGGCGCCGCCTGACGCGCACCCCCGTGCGGTAGGCCAGCGAGTTGCGCGCCCGTTCGAGCAGCGAGACGTTTTGCTCATTCGTCGCGCGCATAGCGAAGAGGGCCCCGGCGCTCAGGCCGCGGCCGTGGGTGCGGCCCCTTCGGCGAGGGGCCCGGCCAGCTCCGTCTCCCACGGCAGCCGCACGCGCACCACGCCCGGCCAGTGGCCGCCGCCGCCCGGCGTCCGCATCGCGCCGGTGTCGAAGACCTTGAAGGAGAGCACCTGCAGCGCCTCGGCTTCGAGCGCGGCCGGCCCGAGCGTGACGACGTAGACGTTGACGTAGTAGATGCCCTGATTGAGGAAGTTCGCCGGCAGCGTGCAGCGCGTGCGGTAGAGGCCGGCCGGGTGCGGGCGCTCGAACCACTCCTCGGCGAGCGAGTTGGCCCCCGGCGTCGAGGCCGTGCTGAGCACGATGGAGCCGCTGGAGTCGAGCAGGTAGATGTTGACGCAGAGGTTGCGCGCGCCCTCGGCGTAGTTCCAGAACTCGACTTCGAGCTCGACCTCCCTGTCGATGTCCACCTCCGTCCTGACCTCGCCGGCCGAGACGACGCGGACGGCGCGCAGCCGCACGCGGCTCCCGCCCGGCGCGCGGCGCGGGTCGTCCCAGACCCACTCGCCGGCGCCGCGGTTCCCGCTCTTGAGGTACTCGGCGATGATCTCGTGCGTCGGGCCGTCGCGCTCGACGCGCCCGTCGGCGAGCATGATGGCGCGCGGGCAGAGCTGGCTGACGGCCGTCATGTTGTGCGAGACGAAGAGCACGGTGCGGCCGTGGTGCGCCACCTCGTTCATCTTGCCCAGACACTTCTTCTGGAAGTTGGCGTCGCCGACGGCGAGCACCTCGTCGACGAGCAGGATTTCGGGTTCGAGGTGGGCGGCGACGGCGAAGGCGAGCCGCATGTACATGCCCGACGAGTAGCGCTTGACGGGCGTGTCGATGAACTTCTCGACCTCGGCGAACGAGACGATGTCGTCGAACTGCCGCTTGATCTCCTCGCGGCGCATCCCCAGAAGCGCCCCGCTCAGGTAGATGTTCTCGCGCCCCGAGAGCTCCGAGTGGAAGCCCGTCCCGACTTCGAGGAGGCTCCCGACGCGGCCGCGCATCTCGACGCGCCCCTCGGTCGGCTCGGTGATGCGCGAGAGGATTTTCAGCAGCGTGGACTTGCCCGCGCCGTTGCGGCCGACGAGCGCGACGGCCTCGCCGGCCTCGACCTCGAAGCCCACTTCACGCAGCGCCCAGATCGTGTCGTCGTCGCCCGGCCCGCCGCGGCGCCGGAAGGGCGCGCGCACGGCCTCCGTCAGCGTCTCGCGCAGCGTCGAGTAGGCCGCCTGCCGCGCGCCGATGCGGAACTGCTTGCCCACGCCCTCTGCCCTGATGACTGGTTGCATAAAACAGTAGTCAGTAGTCAGTAGTCAGTAGTCAGTAGAAAAAGCGTCGCCGTCGAATCGTTCCCGTGTCAGCGTCAGCAGCCTTCACGCGGAGCGTCTACTGACTACTGACTACTGGCTACCCCCTAAATAATATCCGAGAAGTCGCGCTCGACGCGCCGGAAGTAGTAGGCGGACGTGAAGAGCGCGGCCAGCGTCATCGCGGCGGAGACGGCGAGGGCCGCCCAGTCGAAGGGCAGGCCGAGCAGCGCCGCGCGCCAGCCCTCGATGATGGCCGAGACCGGGTTGAGGATGAGCAGCGCCCGCCACCTCGGGGGCACCGCGCTCGACGGCACGATGACCGACGAGATGAAGAGCCACAACTGGATGAGGAACGGCAGCGCGAAGCGCACGTCGCGGTACTTGACGTTGAGGGCCGCGAGCCACGTCCCGACGGCCAGCGTGAAGAGCACGGTCAGCGCGAGCATCGCCGGCAGCATCGCCAGTTGCCACGTCGGCGCGACGCCGTAGAAGGCCATGATGCCGACGAGGATGACGAAGGCCAGCGCGAAGTCCACCAGCCCCGCGCCGATGGCCGCGGCCGGGACGATGAGGCGCGGGAAGTAGACCTTCGTGATGAGGTGCGCGTTGCCGACGAGGCTGTTGCCGCTCGTGCTCACCGAGTTGGCGAAGAAAGTCCACGGCACGAGCCCCACGTAGGCGAAGAGCGGGTAGGGCACGCCGTCGGTCTCGACGCCGGCGAGGCGGCCGAAGAAGACCGAGAAGATGAGCATCATGAAGACCGGCTGGAGGACGGCCCACAGCACGCCGAGCGCGGTCTGCTTGTAGCGCACCTTCACGTCGCGCCAGATGAGGAAGTAGAGCAGCTCGCGGTAGGCCCAGAGGTCGCCCGGCCGGATGGCGCCCCACGAGCGGGTCGGCTCGATGACGACGAGCGTCCTGTCCACCGGGGGCGGCGTCGCGCTGTGGGTCGGGTGCGGGTCGGCTGGCGGGGGGGCCTGCGGCGCGTCGGCTGGCTCGGCGGGCGCGGCGTCGAGGGCGCTCGCGCTGTTGCGGGTGGTGGTGCTCATCAATCTCCGCTTCCGTGGCCGCGGCGGCGCTCGCGCCTCGCCGGCCCACGGAAGATCGCGTCGCTCAGGTCTCCCGAAAGGAAGCGCAAGTCTAGACGCCGCGCCGCCGACGCGTCAAGAAGGGTG
>DATMVI010000438.1:0-3888 GCA_035563275.1 Pyrinomonadaceae bacterium | reverse complement strand
CGCGCCAGCGCAGGCGGCCCGCGAGCAGGAAGAGCGCGGCGTAGTCCGCGCCGCCCGCGCTCGTCCAGCGCAGCCGCGCGCCGACGCGGTAGCGGACGGTGAAGTGCGGCGGGCTGGCGTAGATGCGGTCGGAGGGTTGCGGGTGGCGGATGGCGGGTGGCGGGTTAAGGGGTTGATTCATCGCTTCAACGGTTTATTGATTGAATCATTCAACCCTCCCCGAGCCCGCAACCCGCAATCTCCTCATCGGTGAGTCTCCGTCTTGGCGAGCGCGGCCCGGAGCAGGGCCGGGCGGTTGGTGATGACGGCGCGGACTCCGAGCTTGGCGGCGCGCGCCAGCCACGCGGGCGTGTCGGCCGTCCAGATGATCGTCTCAAGGCCGTGACGCCGGGCCTCCTCGACCACGGCGGGGCGCAGCAGCGAGCGGTGGAGCGAGACGACCTGGGCGTCGCAGGCGAGCGAGCGCGCGACCGCCTCGCGCGCCGTGACGGCGGGCCGAGACCATTTGAGGTCGAAGAGGGCCGCGGCGCGAATCTCGGGCGCGAGCCGGCGGGCTTCGCGGACGGCCGCGTGCTCGAAGCTCTTGACGACGGCGCGGCCGGCCGTCCCCGACTCGCGGATGGCCTCGACCACGGCGCGCGCGAGTCGCGGATAGGTTTCGGCGTCCTCGCATTTCATCTCGACGTAGACGACGCGCGAGCGCGGGCCGACGAGTTCGAGCGCCTCGGCGAGCGTCGGGACGGTCGCGCGCGCGTAAGAGTCGCGGGCGCGCGCGGGGAAGCGGCGGTTGAACCACGTGCCGGCGTCCGCCGCGCGCAGCTCTTCGGAGGTGAGCGAGTCCACGCGGTCTGGCCTCAGGCCGGTGCGCGCGAGCGTCGCGTCGTGGACGACGATGGGCACGCCGTCGCTTGAGAGCCGCACGTCGAATTCGACGCCGTCCGCGCCCTCTTCGAGCGCGCGCGCGAAGGCCGCGAGCGTGTTCTCGGGGGCGTCGGCCGAGGCCCCGCGGTGGCCGATGATGAGGGGAGTGCTCAAGTCAGCGCCGGGTCTCATTCGGGCTTCCTGCGCGGGCTGCGTTTCGTCGCCGGCTTCGCGGCCTTCTTCGAGGCGCGACGCGCCCGCGGCGAGTCGCCGTCCCGCGTGTCGCCGGTCGAGGCGACATCGGCAGAGGCGTCATCGGCCGGCGCGTCGCCGGTCGCCGCCGCCTTTTTCGTCGCGCGCTTGCGGGGCTTCTTCGCGGCGGTCGGCCTGTTCGGTCGCGCGGCTTCGGGCGTCCGGTCGCCGGCCGCGGGGGCTTGGTTCGCCGCCCCCGCCTCGACGCGCTCCGCCTCGTGGCGCTCGACCTCGGCGGGCGGGGCGAGGAACCAGAGCGTGGTGAGCGGCGGCAGGTCGAGCGCGGCGGAGAAGGGGAAGCCGCGCAGGGGTTGCTCCTCGGCCGCGAGCGAGGCCGTGGCGGGCGCGTCCGTGCCGGCGTAGACGGGCGCGTCGGTGTTGAGGACGAGCCGGTAGGTGCCGGCGGCCGGCAGGGGCAGGCGGTAGCCGGGGCGCGCGACGGCCGAGAAGTTGCAGACGCAGACGAGGCGGTCGCCGGTGTAGGGCGCGAGGCGGAGGAAGGCGACGACGTTCTCCAGCGCGTTGTCCACGTCGAGCCACTGGAAGCCGCGCGGCTCCACGTCGGCCTCGTAGAGCGCGGGGCGCTCGGTCAGAAGCCGGTTGAGGTCGCCGACGAGGGCGCGCACGCCGCCGTGCTCCGCCTCGTCGAGCAGGTGCCAGTCGAGGCTCCGCTCCTCGCTCCACTCGCGCCACTGGCCCAGCTCGCCGCCCATGAAGAGCAGCTTCTTGCCGGGGTGCGCCCACATGTAGGCGTAGAGCGCGCGCAGGTTGGCGAACTTCTGCGCGCGCCCGCCGTGCATCTTGTTGAGCATCGACCCCTTCATGTGGACGACCTCGTCGTGCGAGAAGGGCAGGACGAAGTTTTCGCTCCACGCGTAGGTGAGGCCGAAGGTGAGGTTGTTGTGGAAGTAGCGGCGGACGAACGGGTCGCGCTCGAAGTATTTGAGCGTGTCGTGCATCCAGCCCATGTTCCACTTGAAGTCGAAGCCGAGGCCGCCCTCACCGGTGCCCTTCGTGACGAGCGGCCACGAGGTCGACTCCTCGGCGATCATCAGCACGCCGGGCTGCTCGCGGTGGACGACCTCGTTCAGCTCGCGGATGAAGGCGACGGCTTCGAGGTTCTCGCGGCCGCCGTACTTGTTCGGAACCCAGCGCCCCTCCGAGCGGCTGTAGTCGAGGTAGAGCATCGAGGCGACGGCGTCCACCCGCAGCCCGTCCACGTGGCACTCGCGCAGCCAGAAGAGCGCGTTGGCGATGAGGAAGTTACGCACCTCGTTGCGGCCGTAGTTGAAGATGAAAGTGCCCCACTCGGGGTGCTCGCCCAGCCGGGGGTCGAGGTGCTCGTAGAGCGCCGTGCCGTCGAAGCGGCCCAGAGCCCACGCGTCCTTCGGGAAGTGGGCCGGCACCCAATCCATGATGACGCCGAGGCCGCGGTTGTGCAGGTGGTCGACGAGGAAGCGGAAGTCGTCCGGGTCGCCGTAGCGCGCGGTGGGCGCGTAGTAGTTCGCCACCTGATAGCCCCACGAGCCGCCGTAGGGGTGCCCCTTGAGCGGCAGGAACTCGACGTGCGTGAAGCCCATCTCAAGGCAGTAGTCGGCCAGCGCCGGCGCCGTCTCGCGGTAGGTCATCGAGCGGTTCTGCTCCTCGGTCACGCGCCGCCACGAGCCGAGGTGGGCTTCGTAGATGTTGAGCGGGCGGCGGTAGTGATCCTGCGCGGCGCGGCGCTCCATCCACCCCCGGTCGGTGAACTCGTAGCGCGGCTCGAAGACGACCGAGGAGGTCGCGGGCGGGACTTCGGCGTAGAGGGCGTAGGGGTCTGCCTTGAGGAAGGGCAGTTGGCCGCGGCGGTGTATCTCGTACTTGTAGACCGCGCCGGGGCCGAGGTCGGGGACGAAGATTTCCCAGACGTTCGAGACCCCGAGCTTGCGCATCTGGTGGAGGCGGCCGTCCCAGTTGTTGAAGTCGCCGACGACGCTGACGCCCGCGGCGGCCGGCGCCCACACGGCGAACGAGACGCCGCGGACGCCGCCGAGGTCGCGGACGTGCGCGCCCATCTTTTCGTAGATGCGCCAGTGGCGCCCCTCGTTGAAGAGGTGCTCGTCGAGCGTGCCGAAGGTCGGGAGGAAGGCGTAAGGGTCGCGCAGCGTGTAGGAGCCGCCGGCGTAGGTGACGCGCAGCAGGTAAGGGAAGAGCCGCTCGCGGCCGGGCAGCAGCAGCTCGAAGAAGCCGGCCGGGTGCGACCTGTGGAACCGCCGCTCGCCCTCGCCCTCGGCGAGCAGCTCGACGCGCTCGGCGTCGGGGCGGAAGGCGCGGACGACGACGCCGCCCGGCACGTGGTGCGCGCCGAGCAGCGAGTGCGGGTCTTGCGCGTTCAGCGAGAGCAGGCGCTCGACGGCCGAGAGCGGCACGGTCGGGTACCCGGCCGCCGCCGAGCCGCGCCCCGCCCTCTTAGAACCCGAATCATTCGCCATGACTCTCGCGCCCCCTCCGTTTGACTCAAACGCCGGCACCCGCCGCCGCGCCGTCGGCTGACTCGCCGCGCCCCTACAACTCCGCCTCCCGCAGAGTCAACGCCGCCTCGCCGTCCGCCTCCGCCGCGGGCGGCAGCGCCGCGGGCGCGAGGCCGAGGGCGAGGGCGAACTCGCGCATCCCCTCGGGGAAGGGCGCGCCGGACTGCGCGGCCTCGTAGACGATCTCCTGCGCGCCTTCGAGGTTCGCTTCGAGACCGAGTTCGCGGCCGAGGGCGAGGAGCGTGCGCGCGGCGCGCAGGCGCTC
>DATMVI010000437.1:0-16543 GCA_035563275.1 Pyrinomonadaceae bacterium | reverse complement strand
GCACGGCGGCGGCCACGCGGCTTACGTGGACGTGGCCGCGCTGCCGGACTGGCGCCTGAAGGTCGAGCCGCACCTCAAGCTCACCGCCTTCACGGCCGAGCTGTGGAGGGAGATGGAAGCCTCGCCGGAGCCGGAAGTGCTCGCGGGCGAAGGCGGCTCGCGCCTCCGGCTCTACTACGACGGGCTGAGCTTCGAGAAGGAGCTGCCGCCTCTGGCCGCCGGCCGCCGGGGCGCGGTCTCGGCCTTCAGGACGGTGGAGACTTTGATCGAGGGCTACAACCGTCTGGTGCTGCGGAGGGCGAGCGGGCAGCCGGCGGGGCGCGGCATCGTGAGGGCCATCGGCGGGTTCGACGAGGGGCTTCTGCAAATCGGCATGATCTTCGACGCGCTCACGCAGGCGCACGCGGAGCGGGAGGGCGGGCTGATGCCGCCCGACCGGCTCGAAGCGGCCGTGCGCGACAGCTACGTCACCGTGCGCTCGCTCACGCAGCTCAACTACTTCCCGCAGAAGATTCTCGACGAGCTCATCGTCATCGACATCAACCCGTTCACCGCGCCGCGCGCGCCCGAAGGCGAACGGGCGCGGGCCGGCGCCGAGGTGCGCGCCGAGGTCTGGGAGTTTCTCGGCGCGCTCGCCGAAGAGTTGTTCGCCAACCCGGCCGCAGACCTCTCCGGCCGAGACCCGCGCGCGACCTTCGAGTTCGTGTTGACGCGGCTCGACGAGATCGTCTGCGGGCCTGAAGACCGCGGCCGCGAGCTGCGCGGCCACATGCTGCGGCTCTACGCGAGGGTGTTCGACGCGGTCGGGGCGGAGCTCGGCGCGGGCGCGGCGGCGGCCGGCTCGCCTTTCTTCAAGGCGATGATTAAGAAGCTCCTGACGCTGCGGGTCGGGACGATGCGGCCGCCCTACACGCAAAGGGACGCGCTGACCGTGCTCCAGCGGACGACGTTCGCCGTCAAAATCGTGGAGCTGTTCGCGGGCTACCGCGAAGGCCCGGAGAACCGCTTCACCATCGGCTGCACGGCCCTGCGCGCGGGCATTCTAAAGAGGTGGTACGAGCGCCTGAGCGGCGTGCTCGTCCGCTGGTACCGGCTGGAGCACGAGCGTCAGGCCGCGCCGTCGTCAACGTCTTCGGCGCTTTAAGAAACGGGACGGCCGCGCGTACGCTCGCCCGTCGGCGGCCGTCTTCGCCGGCGTTCGAGGGTCGAAGGCCCTTCGGCGCGGGAACGCCCCTTTCGTTAAGACTCCACCCTCACGTCGCCGCGCCGCCCGCGCGGGTTCCCATCCCACGAAGGAAGGACAACTCACATGAAACGTCTTCTCGCCGCAGTCAACTTCTCGCTCTTGTCGGCCGCCGTGGCGCTCGCGCTCGGCGGCGCGCGGGTCAGGGCGCAGTGCGCCGCGACCGTCCTGACCTCCGACCTCCGCTTCCCGAGCGGCGTCGTCCTGACTCCGCTCGGCAACCTGCTCGTCGCCGAGAACGGCGCGGCCGAGCCGAACACCGGGCGCGTCTCCATCGTCGGGCCTGACGGCGCGCGCCGCACGCTGCTCGACGGGCTGCCTTCGGGCTTCAACGAAGTGGTCGGCCCGGCCGGCCCGAGCGGCCTCCTGCTGCGCGGGCGCACGCTCTACGTCGCCGTCGGGGTCGGCGACGCGACGCTGGCCGGCCCGCTCCCCGGCACGGAGGTTCCCAACCCGCAAGCGTCTTCGCCCATCTTCGACTCGATCCTCGCGGTGCGCTTCGGCGCCGCGGCCGAGACGGAGACGCAGGGCTTCACGCTGACGCCCGCCGACCACCTCGCGCTCGCCGCCGGCGAGGAGTTGCGGCTCGGCGGCGGGTCGGGCCGCGTCACCGTCGAGTTGATCGCCGACTTCCCCGACTTCGTGCCAGACCCGCAGCCGTTCTTCCCCGAGAACGTCCGCCACTCGAACCCCTATCACCTCGTCGCCAAAGGCAACCGCCTTTACGTCAGCGAGTCGGGGCTGAACTCGGTCGTGGAGGTGGACATCAACACGGGCACGTTCTCGACGCTGGCCACGTTCGCGCCGCTCCCGAACCCTTTGCCGTTCGGCCCGCCGGCGGTTGACGCCGTCGCCACCGGCATCGCCCTCGACGACGGCCGGCTGCTGGTGTCGCTGCTCACCGGCTTCCCGTTCCCGCCGGGCGCCTCCGAGGTGCGCGCCGTCGAGATCGGCGCGGGCACGCAGTCGGCCTTCTTCACGGGGCTGACCTCGGCCATCGACGTACTCCCCGTCCGCGAGGGCGGCGACACGGACTATCTGGTGCTCGAATTCAGCGCCGACCTGCTCGCCAACCTGCCCGGCCGCCTGCTGCGCTTCGAGACGCCCGGCGGCGCCCCGACCGTCGTCAGCGATTGCCTCGTCTCGCCGAGCGCCATGACGCGCGACCGACGGACGGGCACGCTCTACGTCACCGAGACCTTCACGGGGCGCGTCGTCACGCTCCCGGTCGAATGAGATGGGCGCAACGGAATAAGGAGGCGGCGGCTGGTTGCCGCCGCCTCGTTTTGTCGAGCGGGTAAAAAAAAGGCGGCGCGGCCGCGCGGAGTTGAACTCCGCGCGGCCGCGCCCGAGAACTTCCCGGCCGGGGGCGCTGACCCGGCGGCCGGTGGTGCGGAAGCTCAGTACCTGCCCATCAACCCCTGATAGGCTTTGGACGCGCGGCGGGGGTCGACGCGCCCGAGGACGCGGTTGCGGCCGAGCAGGCCCTCGGTCACGAGACGCTCCTTGGCGGCGCGCGTGCCGAGCAGGCTGCGGCGGCCGCCGCTGAGGAGGCCGAGCCGCGCGAGCAGGTGCAGCCGCGGCGTCGAATAGTAGTTGATGTGCTCGACCACTTTGCCGCCCACGATCCGCAGCACGTCCGCCCCGTGCGCGCGCACGGCCTGCCCGGTCGCCGCCACGCCGTAGAGCGCGCCGCTGTGCGTGCCGGTCACCTCCCACGCGATGAAGACGCGCTCGTCGTCGGCGATGAGGATCTGTTCCACGAAACGCTGCTTGGTGAAGGCCCGCGCCGGCAGCAGGGTCTCGGCCGCCGCGCGCCCGGTCTGTGTGCCGTTGGGGCCGAAGGTGACCACCTTCGTGCTGACCAGTTCGCTCGGCAGGTGGGCCTGCCCCTTCTGGTTCCAAGCCTTCAGCAGCCGGCGGGCTATCGCTTTGTTCTTCTCACGGGCTTTGGTGTCTGCCATCGGAATTTCTCCTCGCTGATTGCGCGCGGCGCGCCGTAGAGGCGCGCCTCACTTGGCCGTCACAGCAGTCCTTCCTCCACGAGCCGGTTGAGCACGGGGTCGTCGAGCACGTCCATCAGGGCCAGCGACTCCAGCCGCGGCTTCGTGAAGTGGTCGAAGTGCTCGACGACGAGGCCGTCGCTGTAGCGCAGAATCTCGCCGCCGTGCAGCTCGACGCGGACGCCCGTGGCCTCCTTGCCGTAGAGCGGCCCGAGGTGCGTGCCCGTGCCCTCCCAGCCGAGGAAGACCATGTCGCCCTCGGCTATCGCCACCTCCTCGCGGTAGTGGAGGTCGGGGTAGGCCGTGTGCTGGAGGCGCACCTCGTCCTCCTCCCTGATGGCGCCCGCCGGGTGGGGCGAGCGGTTGACGATGTCGCGCGAGATGAGCTTCGGGAAGACCTCGGGCTGAACCCAGCTGAACGCCGCCAGCAGCCGGCGCGTGGTCAAGAGGTTCGCGTGTCTGACTTCGTCCTCGTTCTTCTGACGTTTGGGATAATCTGCCATCGCAGTGCCTCCTACACTTGGGCGGAAGTGTTGTGTGTCGTAAGCGTCGCCCCGGGCCGGCTGGCGAGTCTCCGTCCGCCACGATACCCGAGACCGCCGGCCGCGGCTTCTCCCATCCTGCTTGCTTTGGCGGGGCCTTTAACCCCCGCTCGCCGGCCGTGCTATCTTACGAGCATGGAAGACAACACCGCCGAAACCCCGACGCCTCAGGACGCCGGCGTGGCGCGCCTGTTCCGCGTCACGCTCCCCGTCGAAGACATCGAGCGGGCCGCCGACTTCTACGCGCGACTGCTGGGCACGCCCGGCGAGCGCGTCTGGGTGAACCGTCACTACTTCCGCTGCGGCGAGGTCATCCTCGCCTGCGTCGCGCCGCCGGGCGACCCGGCCGCCTACAGGGCGCAGAGCGAGCAGCGCGTCCTCTACTTCGCCGTCCCAGACCTCGACGCCGTTTTCGCGCGGGCGGGCCGGGCCGGCTGCCGCCGCCTCGACGACGGGATCGAGAAGCAGGAGTGGGGCGAGCGTTCGTTCTACGCCGACGACCCCTTCGGCAACCCGCTCTGCTTCGTCGAGCACGCGACGCAGTACACCGGCGGGGCCTTCTGAAGCGGCGCGGCGGCCCGCCCCCGACGCGCCCCGAACCCGCCTGCGGTCTCGTTTACCTCTCGGGCTGTTTAGCGCCCCGGCGCGAGCGCCGCCCCCGCCCCCAGCCCCAGAAACCTCAGCCCGTTCCGCCCGAGGATTTTCCGCCGCGCCTCCTCCGAGATGTCCGCGCGCGCCCTGAGCTTTTCGACCGCGTGCGGGAACGCGCTGTCGGAGTGCGGGTAGTCCGAGCCGAAGAGGACGAAGTCGTCGCCGATCAGGTCGAGCACCGCCGGCAGCATGGCCTCGTCCGACTCCGCGCCGAAGTAACAGCCGCCGCCCGTCACGTACTCCAGCGGCTCCCTCCTCATCAGCGGAACCTCCGCGGCCCGCCGCCGGTAATGCTCGCGCAGGCGCTCCAGCCAGTAGGGCAGCCAGCCGCAGCCGGCTTCGAGGAAGGCGAAGCGCAGGCGCGGGAAGCGTTCGAGGACGCCGCCGCAGACGACGCACGTCAGCGCGATCATCTGCTCGAACGGGTGGCCGAAGGCGTGCGTCATGAAGTGCGTGTCGAAGCGCTCCGAGCCCGCGGCCGTCAGGTAAGCGCCGTTGCCCCAGTGGACGCCGAGCGGCACGCCGAGCCGCTCGGCCTCCTCGTAGAGCGGGTAAAAGTCCGCGTGGTCGAGGTTCCTGCCGTTGACGTTCGGGGGCAGCGCCGCGCCTGCGTGGCCCAGCTCCGTGACGGCGCGCTTCAGCTCGGCGACCGAGGCCGGGATGTCTTGCAGCGGCAGCGCCGCCATGCACTTCAGGCGGTCGGGGCTCGCGCGGCAGAAGTCCGCGTAGTAGTCGTTGCAGGCGCGGCTCATGGCGACGGCGAAGTCTTTGTCGGCGAGCGCCGAGACGGCCACGCCGAGGTTGCCGTAGGCGACCTGCGCGTCGATGCCTTCGAGGTCGAGGTCGCGCAGCCGCGCCTCGGGGTCGGCCGCGCCGGCCGGGATGCCGTCAATCCGCCCGCGGCAGCCGATGACGCCGCGCGCCCCGGTCGCCTCGCCGGCCCCCCGCCCGTTGCCGCCGTGTCGCCCGCCGCGCGCCTGCCTGAGCCGCGGGTCGGGGTAGAGACGCCCTTCGAGGAGGATGCGCGTCAGGCCGAGCGTGTCTTCGATGATGCGCGGGCGGCGCGCGCGGTAAGGCTCTTCGAGGAAGCGTTCGAAGGCCTCCATCGGCTCGTTGATGTGGGCGTCGCTGTCTACGATCATCGGAGTCTCCGAACGCCCGGCGGCCGCTTGAAGAGAGCGCGCGCGGCGCCCGTCAGAAGATGAGCTTGAGGCCGAACTGCAACTGGCGCGAGGTGGTCGAGGTCTTCGTGATCCGGCCGACGTTGGGCGGGACGACGCCGCCGCGCGTGAAGACCGTGACCACCTCGGGCAGCGCGAAGTTGGCCCGGTTGAAAACGTTGAAAGCCTCGGCCCGCAGTTGCAGGGTCGCGCGGTCGCCGAGCCGCGCCGACTTGAGCAGGGCCGCGTCAACCGTGAAGAGGCCGGGGCCGACGAGCGCGTTGCGGCCGACGTTGCCGTACTGCCCCGGCGGCGCGACGACGAAGGCCGCCGGGTTGAAGTAGCGCTCGGGGTCGCCGGTGACGGCGCTCGCGGGCGTGAAGCCCGGCGCCCAGCTCGGCCGCTCGACGTTGTCGGTGTTGCCGTCGTTCGAGTTGTTGAAGCTGATGACCGGGTTGAAGGGCGTGCCGGAGCGCGCGTGGACGATGCCGTTCAGCTCCCACGAGCCGAAGAGGAAGTCGAGGACGCGGCGCGCGCCGCCCGCGCCCGGCTCGGGCCGGAAGGGCAGCTCGTAGAGCGTGTTGAGGGTGAAGTTGTGGCGCACGTCGAAGACCGACGGCCCGCGGTCGCCGCGCAGGTCGTAGTTGTCCTGCGCGAACTGGGTCGCCTCGAGCACGTAGGCGCCGGTCGAGTCCGAAGAGGTGTCGAGGGACTTCGAGAAGGTGTAGGCCATCTGGAACTGCCAGCCGCGCGCCAGCCGCCGCTCCACGTTGACCTGCATGGCGTGGTAGGAGGAGTCGCCGCTGTGCGTCGTCTGCCGGAGCGGGCCGAAGGCGGGGTTGCGCGGCGGGTTGCGGACGCCGACGGGGAACTGCTTGACGCCGCCGGGCAGGAGGGTGAAGGCGGCCGAGGTGTTGCGGTTGCCGCTGGTCGGCAGGTGGACGCCGCGCGAGCCGACGTAGGCGACCGTCGCGGTGATGCCGCGGAAGAGTTCGCGCTGCGCGCTCAGGTTCCACTGCTGCACGTAGGACGGGGCCGGGTCGAACTCGTAGGTCTGGACGGCGGCGACGCCGGGGACGTTCGCGAGGCGGTCGAAGGCGTCGGGGAACGGCGGCGCGAAGGCGATGCCGAGGAGGAAGAAGGGCGGCTGGTTCGACAGCTCGTGGCGGTAGGTGTAGGGAAAGGGGTGGGCGAAGAAGATGCCGTAGCCGCCCCGCACGCTCGTCGCGCCGTCGCCGCGCACGTCCCACGCGAAGCCGACGCGCGGCCCGAAGTTTTTCAGCGTGTTGTTTTTGAAGAAGGGGGCGCCGACGGTCGGCTCGCGGTCGCGCGCGATGTCGCGCAGGTTGGCGAGCTTGCCGTCGGCCTCGGCGGGGCTGGTCATCGGCTCGTAGCGCAGGCCGAGGTTGACGGTGAGGCCGGGCCGCAGCCGCCAGTCGTCCTGCGCGTAGGCGGCGACGAGCGTGGTGCGGATGCCGCGGTAGGCGTCGTCGAGGCCGGCGAGCGGCGCGGCGAAGACCTGCGGCGTGCCGCGCAGGAAAGCCTCGTAGGAGCCGAAGACGAAGACGCCGGCCGCGCTGCTCGTGGACTGCGCGTTGAACTGGATGCGGCGGACGCTGAGGCCGAGCTTGACGGCGTGCGCGCCGCGCGAGTGGGCCAACTGCCCCGACGCCTCGAAGTTGTTGACGACGAGGAAGCGCGGGACGAGCGTGCGGTCGGAGAGGGGCGAGAGCCCGCCGGGGCTGAGGAACGCGCCGAGGGCGGTCGCGCCCGGCACGAAGACCAGCGAGCGCGGGACTTCGACCACGTCCACCACGTCGCCGAAGACGCGCGAGCGGTTGTAGGCGAAGCGCGCGTGGCCGACGAGGCCGGGCGAGAAGATGCGCGTCGCCGCGAGGCCGGTGTACTGGTTGCGCGCGCGCAGCACCGAGTTCGAGATGACGCGGTTCGGCTCGACGTTCTCCGAGTCGTCGAAGGTGTAGCGGGCGAAGAAGGTGTCGCGCGACGAGAAGGCGTGGTCGCCGCGCAGCGTGACGAAGTCCTCGTCGGTGCGGCCGCTCTCGCTGCGGATGAAGACGCCGAGGCCGCCGCCCGCGTCGCCGGCGTTCGGGCGCGGGTAGAGGTTGACGTAAGGGGCGACGGCCGGGGCGGCCGTGAGGCGGGCCGCGTCGGTCGGGACGAAGAAGCGGCGCGTCTGCGCGAGGCGCTGGCGCAGCCCCTCGTAGGCGCCGAAGAGGAACGTGCGATCCTTGCGGAGCGGAGCGCCGAGGCTCGCGCCGAACTGGTTGCGCTTGAAGGGCGGCGGCTCCTCGCGGTCGAAGAAGTTGCGCGCGTCGAGCGCCGAGTTGCGCAGGAACGAGAAGGCCGAGCCGTGGACGCGGTTCGTCCCCGACTTGCTCACGATGTTGATGATGCCGCCGCCGGCCCCGCCGAACTCGGCGCTGTAGTTGTTCGTCAGCAGTTGGAACTCCTGCACGGCGTCCACGCCCGTGAAGCCGCCGGCGACCGAACCCGGCGTGGTGTTCTGCGCCTCGTTGACCGAAGAGCCGTCGAGCAGGAAGTTGTTGAAGCTGACGCGCCCGCCGTTAATGGACATCTTCGCCGCGCCCGTCCCCGAGCTGATGGGCGCCTCGGCCAGCGGGCCGACGTTGACCACGCCGATCTGCAAGGTGGCGAGCTGGAAGAGGTCGCGGCCGTTCAGGGGCAGCCGCGTGATGGTGCGCTCGTTGACGAGCGCGGAAATCTCCGAGGTCGTCGTGTTGACGGGCGGGGCGTCGGCCGTGACGACCACGCGCTCGGTGACCGAGCCGACCCTGAGGCCGAGGTTGACCACCGCGTCGCGCCCGACCGTGAGCACGATGCCGCGGCGCACCTCGCGGCTGAACCCCTCGCGCTCGGCCTGCACCTCGTACTCGCCCGGCCGCAACTCCTCGAAGCGGAAGCGGCCGTCGCCGCCGGTCAGCATCGCCCGCGCCGAGTTCGTCCGCACGTTGCGGGCGACGATGCGCGCGCCCGAGACGGCCGCCCCGTTCTGGTCGGTGACGACGCCGAGGATCGCCCCGGCCGTCCCCTGCGCCAGCGGCGCGGCCGGCAGCGCGCAGAGGACGGCGGCCGACGCCAGCAGCCCCGCGAGGGACTGCGCGCCGCGCCTGAGAGTGTCGCGACGGGGTCTCATAAAACACCTCTGACGACCGGGGCCGCGCCGCAGGCGCCGGCCGAGGTCGTAGTTGCAGGCGGCGAAGGTGGCGAAAAGCAGCGCGCCGCCGGCCGCCCCTTCCAACTCTTCGTGCGCCACGCGGTAGGCGGCCAGCCCGTAGCCGGCGAGCAGCGCGGCCTGCACGTAGACGGCGAGGGGGAGGTCGCGGGGGAGCGCGGCCGGCCTGACGACGAGGGCGAGGTAGGCGAGGCAGGCGCTCGTGACGTAGAAGTGAATCGCCGGCAGGTAAGGCTCGAACCACTGACGTTCGGCGTAGTCCAGCTCCTCGACGATCATCGTCTTGAAGGCCACGGCCAGAGAGACGCTCGCCAGCCAGCAGACGTAGAAGTAGAGGGCGTACCAGAGCGGCCGCGACCGCCCTTCGGGGGCGGCCGCGCCGCGGCGGCGCAAGGCGCGCAGGACGAAGAGGAACAGGACGACGGAGAGCGCCGTCATCAACGTCATGTAGACGGGGGCCTCGAAGAAGCCGCCCTGCCTGAGCGGCCGCAGCAGCGGGGCGAAGTGCCGGCCGCCCTGCCATGTGTAGTGGAACTCCATGAGACTGTCTCGGCCCGCGCCGCCGGGCCGCCCACTTTTAACGGGCCGCTCACTTGTAGAAGGCCCGGCTCCGCTCGATGGCCTCGCCGTAGGCGCGCCGGTGCTCAAGCCGCATGTAGCTCTCGGGGTCGGCGGCGTAGTCCTTCAGGTAATCGCCCTGCGTGTTGACGCCCGAGAGCGCGGGAACCCAGTCCTCGCGGAGCAACTCGTCCGGGTCGCCGTACTTCGCCGCCACCCTCCTCACCTCCGGGTCGTCGAGGGCGGTCAGCCGGCCGCGGTCGATGAGCTTCACCTCGCGCCCGTCCCTGAGCTTGCAGGTGTAGGTGGGGAAGTAGAGGTGGACGTGGAAGTGGTAGAAGGGGAGCGGCGGGTCGTGGCGCAGCGCCCACGCGAAGTCGAGGAGCTGCCCGATGCCGAGGTGCATGACGCCCGAGCGGTCGCGCTCGGACATGAAGCTGGCGCGGGCCGTCGCCGACTCGAAGACGTTGAAGGGGCGGATGACCTTCGGGTGCGTGCCGATGGCGGCCTCGATGAACCAGTCCACGCCCGGCCCCGGGTAGTGCGGGTACTTGACGGCCTTGTTCTTCTCGATGAACTCGCGCCACTTGTCGCCGAACTCGCCGCCGCCTTCGAGCCGCGTGACCTTGTTGCGCTCCATCCGAATCCGCAGGTGCGGGTAGGGGCCGAGGTGGTCGCTCGTCCCGGCGATGACGCCCGTCACGTCCGACTTCGGCAGGACGACGCCGAGCGGGTAGCCGGCGAGGTGGCCCGAGATGAGCGGGTCTTTGGTCGCGCCCGGCCGGTAGCGGTGCGTGCCGAAGCCCTCGGTCGGCGGGATCGGGTAGCCGGGGAAGCTGCCGTCCATGATCCGCCAGTATTCGTCGAGCCACGTGAAGCGGAGGTCTGTGCCCTCGGGGTCGGTCAGGTGAACCTCGCGCGTCTCGCGCAGCACCTTCCACGCGGCGCGGTCGATGGCCTCGATGATCTCTTCGGGGTAGGTGACGGCCGGCGAGGCCAGCTGCTCGCGCGTCGGCCAGTCCATCGAGTAGCTGAAGGTCGGGACGCGGCAGTTGGTCTCCTCCCAGAAGATTTGGCCGACGACCTTGTCGTAGCCCTCGCGCCGCGCGAGCGCCTGCGTCCACTCCGGCCCGCCCAGCATCCGCGGCGAGGGCGGGCTGTCCACGAGGTATCTCATCACCTCCTCGGTGCGGAACAGGCGCCTCCGGCCCTGCTCCTGAAAGACATCCACGCGGCACTTCTTCTCGTCGCGCAGCACGCGCAGGAAGGCTTCGAGCACCAGCGGGTCCAAGTCGCTGTCGGTCACGAAGAGAATCTTCTCGCCGCCCTTTATGCCGAGGCCCGGCCGCTGGTCGCCCGAGTAGGGCATCGGCCGCTCGACGATGTGGCGGACGAAGGGCAGCAACTGCTCGACGCGGTTGACCTCGGGGATCTTCGGATAGCGCGGCGCGGGGTAGGCGAACTCGCGCGGCCCGCCCCCGCCGCCCGCCCGCGGCGGAGTCGAACCGGCCGCGAGGGCGAGCAGGAAGAGGGCGGAGGCGAGCGCGCGCGCCGCCCGCGAGCGGGCGCGCGAAGTGGCGGCGGGCGTCATGTCAATCCCTCCTGCGCGCCGGCCGCGGCACGCACCCCGCGGACGCGCCCCGGCCTCGCCTTCCACATCAGCGCGGCCGAGGCCAGCATCGCCAGCCCCGCGATCAGGAAGTTGACGCGGTAGGCCCCGGTCAAATCGTAGAAGTGGCCGCCGAGCCACGTGCCGACGGCCCCGCCGAGGAAGCCGCCGAGCGTGATGACGCCGAGGATGGAGCCGAAGCGCCGGCCCTGAAAGAGGTCGGCCGCCGAGGTCATCAGCGCCGGCAGCGCCATGCCGTAGCCGAGGCCGTAGAAGACGGCGAAGACGTAGACGAGCGCCGCGCTGTGGACGGCCCCCGCGAGGTTTAAGAGCACGATGCAGACGACGAAGAGCACGATGCTCAACGTCATCGTCTTCTCCCGCCCCACCCGGTCGCAGAGGAGGCCGCCCGCGAACTTCCCCGCCACGTTGAGCAGGCCCTGAAGCCCGACCACCGAGGCCGCGAGCAGCGCGCCGTAGCCCTCGTCGGCGAGGTAGGCGACCAACTGCACCGAGATGAGGAAGAAGCCCGCGGCGAAGAGCGCCATCACCGCCGTCAGCGCCCAGAAGCGGAACGAGCGCGCGGCCCTGCCCACCGTCCAGTCGGTCGCGGCCCAGCCCTCGTCGAGCACCACCACCCGGCCCCGCGCCCCGCCGCCGCGCGCGGCCCCGCCGCCGGCCTCGCCCGGCCGCTCGTCGGCGACCGTGAGCCCGCGGTCTTCGGGCCGCGTGTAGACGAAGCGCCAGATGAGCGCGGTCGGGATGAAGAGGATGGCGAGCCCGAGGGCGAGGTACGCGCCGCGCCAGCCGGCCCGCTCGATGAGGTGTTGCAGCAGCGGGAGCATGAAGAGTTGCCCGGCCCCGGAGCCGCCCGTGACGATGCCGATGGCCGTGCCGCGGTTGCGCACGAACCAGTTCGAGACGATGGCCGTCAGCGGGACGATGTGCAGCATGGAGCTGCCGACGGCGGCGAGCACGCCGAAGCCGACGTAGAAGTGCCAGAGGGCCGTGGCCCGGCTCAAAGAGATGAGCGCGGCGGCCGTGACGAGGACGCCGACCGGCATCACGCGGCGCGGCCCGTAGCGGTCGATCAGCCCGCCGACGAAGGGCGCGGCCGCGCCGCAGCAGACGAGGTGGATGGCGAGCGCGATGGAGAGTTGGCCCCGGCCCCACTTGAAGTCGTCGAGCACGGCCACGTAGAAGACGGAGAAGGAGGCGATCAGAGGCGAGACCAGCGAGATGACGACGAAGCACGCGGCGGCCACCACCCACCCGTAATAGACCGGGGTCGCGGCCCGCGCGCGCGGCTCGTCGCTCGACTTGACCTGTTGCATCGTCGGCCCTCAAGCCTCCCGCCGCGCCGGGGCCGCGGCCGCGCCGGCGAGGCCGTAGAAGCGGGCGGCGTTCCCGCCTAAGATTTTCCGCTTCAGCTCCTCGCCGATGTCCGCGCGTTCGCGGACGGCGCGCACCGAGTTGGGGAAGAGCCCGTCGGCGTGCGGGTAGTCGGAGGAGAAGAGGAGCGCGTCGTCGCCGACGGCCGCGGCCGCCGCGGGGATCGTCGGCTCGTTGGGCGCGCAACTGAAGAAGCAGTTGCCGCGCTTGACGTACTCGCTCGGCTTGTCCCTCATCAGCGGCACTTCGAGGCTGCGCCCGCGGTACTCCTCGTCCAGACGCCACAGCCAGTAGGGAACCCAGCCGCAGCCCGATTCGAGGAACCCGAACTTGAGGCGCGGGAACTGTTCGAGGACGCCGCCGCAGACGAGCGCGGCCAGCGCCAGCATCTGCTCGAACGGGTGGCCCGCGGCGTGGTTGAAGAAATGCCGGTTGAAGCGCTCGGTGCCCGCGCCCGGCAGGTACGTGCCGTTGCCCCAGTGGAGGCTGACGGGGACGCCGAGCGCCTGCGCCTCGGCGTAGAAGGGGTGGAAGTCCGCGTGGTCGAGGTTCCTGCCGGGGAGCGACGGAGGGATGGTGACGCCGACCGCGCCCAACTCCCTGACGGCCCGCCGCAACTCGGCGACGGACGCGCGCGCGTCCTGCAAAGGGACGACGGCCGTCGGCTTCAGCCTCTCGGGGTCGGCCGAGCAGAACTCGGCCACGAAGTCGTTGCAGGCGCGGCAGAAGGCCAGCGCGAAGCCGGGGTCGCGCAGCGTGCAGGCGGCGAGGCACAGGCTCCCCAAGATGACCTGCGCGTCGATGCCTTCGGCGGCGAGGTCTCTGACGCGCGCCTCCGCGTCGGTGACGCCGGGCCGGCCCATCGCCATCGCCACGCCTTCGAGCAAGCCCCCCCCTTCGCCCTCGTCGGGTGAGTGGGCGTGGTCGTGTTCGTGGTCGTGTTTATGGTCGTGCGCGTGAGGGCTCAGGCGCGCGCCGCCCCGCAGTTTCTCGTGCGCCTCGTAGGCGGTGATCGAAGGGTCGGGGTAGAGGCGGCCCTCCATGAGCACGCGGATGATGCCCCACTGGTCGCGGAAGACGCGCGGGCTGCGGTGCTTGTAGGCCGCAGGCAGGTAGCGTTCGAAGTGTTCGAGCGGCTCGAAGACGTGGGTGTCGGCGTCGATCACGAACGAGTTCGCCATGCTCCCTCCGCTCTCTCGATTCGACGGGCGCGCGCGGCCCGCGCCCTACATGATGACGCCCGGCACCCCGTAGAAAATCAGCAGGATGGTCGTGTCCTTCAGGATGTCGTACTCGTACTCGGTGCGGGCCGTGACGTAGCTGAAGCTGCCCGGGCCGAACACCCCGCCGTCGAACTCGATCTCGCCTTCGAGCACGTACTCGACGCGGTCGGCCGCGTGGCTGTGCTTCTGGATGTGGTGGCCGGCGGGGAACTTCACCATGTAGACCCACGGGCCGGTCTTCGCGTCGCGGCCGAGGAACTTGTAGTGGATGCGCTCCACGTCGCGGAACTGTTCGGGGACTTTCCCGACGCCGGGGTACTTCTCGCGGCGGTCAACCGCTTGGAACGGCACGCTGTTCGTGTCCACCATCAGTTTCATTTCGTTCAAGCCCTCCGGGGCGAGGCGTCGCGGCCGCGGCCGCGCGGTCGGGCTCGCGCGTTCGGCGCGGCGCGCGAAGGCCCGCGCGCGACCCGCTCGGTCTGCCGTCTGCCCGACGATACGCGCCGCGATAATGGCTCACTCGCGCGGCGCAATCTTCTTCTAGCTTGCTCATTCGGCCGCCCGACGCCGCGCTCACGCGGGAACGCGCGCGCGCGCCGCGGGAACTCGCGAGGCGAAGTAGCTTTCGAGGCGCTCGGCGACGCGCAGCCGACGCAGGAAGCGCGCGACCTCGGTGCGCGGGCCGAGGCCGAGGAAGGCGGCCACGTCCTCCGGCCGGTCGAGGTCGAGGGCGATGCCCGCGCGGCTGACGACCCGGCACGCCGCGCCCCGCCGCTGCGCCTCCGCCGCGTGCTTAAACAAACTGCCCTCGCCGAAGCGGGAGGGGAAGAGGGCCGGGGGCGTCCGCAGAATCGCGTTCGTGCCCGTCCCCTCGCGCGAAGGGGCGAGCAGGACGGAGGGGCCGGGCGGCGCGCAGGAGGCGACCGCCTCAAGGTCTTCGCGCGTGAGCAGGGGGAGGTCTGCGGGGACGCAGAGCACGGATTCGGCGCCGCGCTTCAGCAGCTCGCGCTCGGCGAAGTCCACCGACGCGCTTTCGGAAACCTGCGCCGGCTCGGCAATCACTTCCAACCCGTGGCGGCGCGCGAGTTCGGCGGCCGGCGCGTAGGCCGTCACCACCGCCGCGCGGTCTACGCCCTTAACCCGCGAGCCGGCCGCGAGCGCGCGTTCGAGCATCAGCCACGCCAGCCGCGTGCGCTCCTCCTGAGACATGAGCGGCGCGAGCCTCTGCTTGGCGCGCGTCAACTCCTTAACGGGGATGAGCAGGTATCGCATCGGCCAACGCCCCCAGCACCGCTTCGGCCAAAGACACTTTGGCCGCGAGGTCGCGCATCACGGTCTGCGTGACCAGCACTTCGACGCCCGCGCGCCTGACCTCTTCGGCCGCGTGCGCGTCGCGCTCGTCGAGGACGAAGAGGTCGAGGAGGCCGGCGTACATCCGCGCCACCTGCGCGGCCGAGACCTCCATGCCGAGTTCGGCCATCATGCGGTCGGTCGGCCCCTTGAGCGAGGCCCCGGCGACGAGCGGGCTGACGGCGGCGACCGTCGCCGGCGTCCGCGCCAGCAGGGCGCGCATGCCCGGCACGGCGAGGATCGGGCCGATGCTGATGAGCGGGTTGCTCGGGCAGATGACGACGGCGTCGGCCCCGAGGATCGCTTCGGCGACGCCGGGCGCGGGGCGCGCCCGCTCGACGTTCTCGAAGCGCAGCCCCCTCACCTCGATCTGCGCGCGCCGCTTCACGAAATACTCCTGAAAGTGGAGCGGGCCTTCGTCGGTGAGGATGGTGGTGGGCGTGTGCGTGTCGGTCATCGGGAGGATGCGCGCGCGGACGCCGAGCGACCGGCGGACGTGGTCGGCGACCTCGGTCAGCGTCGCGCCGCGGCGCATCTGCCACGTCCGGTAGACGTGCGTCGCGAGGTCGCGGTCGCCGAGCGCGAACCACTGGTCGGCGCCGTAGCGGGAGAGCGCGCCGAGGCACTCGAAGGTGTCGCCCGACACCCCCCACCCGGTCTCCGGGTTGACCACGCCGGCCAGCGTGTAGGTGACGATGTCGAGGTCGGGCGCGACGTAGAGCCCGAACAGCTCGATGTCGTCGCCCGTGTTGACGATTACCGTGAGCTCTTCCGGCCCCGTCACGCGGCTCAGCCCGTCGAGGAATTTCGACGCGCCGACCCCGCCCGCCAGTGCTGTGATCTTCATCGGCTTGATTCGGAAACCGGGGTGCGCGCCCCCGCTCAGCGGAACAGGTCAAGCTCTCTGGGCCGGAGCAGCATGTCCGAGCCGGCCTGCGACGCGCGCTCGTAACGCCCGCCGCGGACGACGACCGCGGGCACGCGCTCGGCCTTCCGCATCAGCAGGCCCGACGCGGCGGCCATCTCGTCGGCCACCGCGAGCACCGTCGCCGACAGCTCCCTCCCGAAGTCGTCCGTCTGCCCGCGGTAGTCCTGAAGCGGCATCATCCCCGCGACGCCGATGGCCGCGTTCGTCAGCCCCAGACGCCACGCGCGCCCGAAGGTGTCGGTGACGATGACGGCGACCTCGGCCCCACGCGGCCCGGCGAGGCGCGCGCGGATGCGGCGCGCGGAGAGGTCGGGGTCTAAAGGCAGCAGCGCGACGCGGCCCTCGCCGCCGACGTTCGAGCAATCGACTCCGGCGTTGGCGCAGACGAAGCCGTGGCGCGTCTCGGCGATGAGCGCGCGGTCGCTCGCGCGCACGACGCGCGCCGACTCTCCGAGGATGACTTCGACCAGACGCGGGTCGCGCCCCTGCCGCGCGGCGAGCTCCACGGCCGCGGCCGAGGGCGAGACCGAGGCGAGGTCGCGCAGCCTGCCCTCGGCCTTCGAGACGATCTTCTGCGCCACCACGACCACGTCGCCGTCGGCGAGCCGCAACCCCTGCGCTTCGAGGGCGCGGGCGATCAGCTCGCCCACGTCGTCGCCCGGAACGACTT
>DATMVI010000436.1:0-4322 GCA_035563275.1 Pyrinomonadaceae bacterium | reverse complement strand
TCTGACCCTCACGCCCAACGTCTCGATCACGCAGGGGCCCGACGGCGACGAGATCAACTTCGCCGGCCAGCGCGGCGTCTTCAACAACATCAGCCTCGACGGCGGCGACTACAACAACGGCTTCTTCGGCGAGCAGGCCGGCGGCCAGCGCGCCGCCATCGACATCCCGCTCGACGCCGTGCAGGAGTTTCAGGTCGTCGCCACCGGCGCGACCGCCGAGTTCGGCCGCACCGCCGGCGGCGTCGTCAACGTCGTCACCAAGTCGGGGACGAACGAGTTCCACGGCTCGCTCTTCCACTTCCAGCGCCTCGAAGCGCTGACCTCCGACACCTCGGACGGCAAGCCCCTCACCGACTTCCACCGCGAGCAGTTCGGCGGCACCGTCGGCGGCCCCATCAGGCGCGACCGCACCTTCTTCTTCTTCGCCGTCGAGTCCATCCGCGAGAACCTCACGCGCGCCAACCTCTCCGAGCAGATCGGCGACACGCCCTGCCCCGTCGGCTCGCCGACCGTCGGGGCCGACGAGGGGCTGATTAACGCGAACGCCGACTGCCAGCGCCTCGCGCTGCTCGGCTTCTTCCGCACCGCCGTCAATCAGGAGGAGGGGCTGCCCATTGACCGCCCCATCCGCAACACGGCCTTCCTCACCAAGCTCGACCACAACTTCGGCGAGAACCACAAGCTCGCCCTCTCCTTCAACTTCGACCACTCGAAGAACACCAACCAGACCTTCGACGTGGCGACCTACGGCAACTCGGCCAACGGCATCGAAGGCCCCTCGAAGATCAGCGTCCTCAACGCCAACCTCTTCAGCTCGCTGACGCCGACCACCGTCAACGAGCTCCACTTCACCTACGGCCGCGAGGATCGGCCGCGCTCGGCCGTCGAGTCGAACGTGCCGGCCGACACGGCGATGGGCTTCGCCACCACCTTCCGCTTCGGCAACCCCTTCTTCATGCAGCCCGGCGTGGACGAGCTGTTCTGGCGCACGCAAATCCGCGACACCTTCTCGGTCGTGCGCGGCGACCACAACGTGAAGTTCGGCGGCGAGTGGATGCACAGCGTCAACTCGCAGGTCTTCCGCGGCTTCTTTCAGGGCCGCTACATCTTCGACAGCGTCGCCGGCTTCCTCCGCTACGCCTCGCCGGCCGCGCCCGGCGGCTTCGGCCCCTCGACGGTCGGCTGCTCGGACGGCTCCTTCGTCACGGCCCCGGCCACCTGCCCCGCCGGCACGACGCCCACCGGCGGCCCGCTCCTGCTTTACTTGCAGGGCGCGGGGCTGACCGGCCCGGCCACCGACGCCGCCGGCTTCTCCGAGATCGACAACGAAGACCTCGCGCTCTTCGCGCAGGACAGGTGGCAACTGCGCTCGAACCTGACCCTCAACCTCGGCCTGCGCTGGGAGGCGCAGATCTTCCCCGACCCGGTCGTGCCTCCGGCGGAGACCGCCTACGGGATTTTTCTGGACGACCCGCGCTTCCCCTCGGACGGCACGCTGCCCAGCCAGAAGAAGATGTTCCAGCCGCGCCTCGGCTTCGCGTGGGACATCGGCTCGAACGGCAAATCCGTCCTGCGCGGCAACTGGGGGATTTACAACGCGCGGCAGAACATGCTCTCGCAGGTCGGCTCGATCACGACCAACGGCGTGCAGCAGCAGACCATCTTCCTGAACACGCCGATCATCTCGTCGGGCGTGCCCGGCCCCGTCTGGCCCGGCGTCGTCGTCCCGCCCTCGACCGTCACGCCGTGCGTGGCGGGCGGCGTCACGAACCCCTTCCCCTGCTTCTCGGGCGTGCGCGTCTTCAGCCGCGACTACGCCAACCCGCGCATCTACACCGCGAACGTCGCCTTCGAGCAGGAGTTGGCCGAGAACGTCTCGATGTACTTCGACTTCACGCACGCCAAGGGCGTCCACCTGACGCGCTTCCTCGACTACGCCCGGACGGGCTTCTTCGCCCCGTTCCTCGGCGAGACGATGGTGACGAGCGCCAACGGCAAGTCGCTCTACCGCGCCTTCACCGTCGGCGTCAGGAAGCGCTACAGCAACGGCTTCCAGTTCGAGGGCAACTACACTCTGGCGAAAGACCTCGACGACGACTCGAACGAGCGCGACCCGTTCACCGACCGCGCCTTCGACTTCTTCGACCTCAGTCAGGACTACGCGCTCTCGGACCGCGACGTGCGCCACCGCTTCAACTTCTACACCAACGTCGAGATTCCGGCCGGCTTCGATCTGAACGCGCGCGTGCAGGCGCGCACGGCGCAGCCGGCGACGCCGCCCTGCCCCACGGCCCCGCGCTGCCCCGACCGCAACACCCTGCGCAAGAACAACGAATACTTCTCCTTCGACTGGCGCCTGCAACGCCCGTTCCGGATCGGCGAGCGGTGGGCGATCATCCCCATCGTCGAGATGTTCAATACCTTCAACACCGAGAACAACGTCAACCCGCTCGTCACGCCCGGCCTCTTCAACTTCGACGGCTTCCTCCGTCAGGGCGTCGGCGACCCGCGCCAGTTACAGTTGGCCCTCAAGGTCACCTTCTGAAAGTCACAGGCCCGGCTGTCAGGGGGGGCGGCTCAGGTCTCATCACAAGTTCGTTGATGAGACTTGAGACGCCCCCCTGACTGACGCCCGAAATAAGAAGCGGCGCTTGAGCTGGAATCAAGCGCCGCCGGAGGATGCTCCGAAGTTAAAGGAATGGTGACGACACTCTACAGCGCGCGCGGCCGCGCGGGAACGGTTTTGTGACGAAGCCACGGAAAGAAGTGACGAGCCGCCCGCGCGCCGGCGATTCGCGGAATCGGGACGGGAGACGGTTCCGAGTTCAAACGACCTTCGCCGAACCGCCCGCGCCCGCGGCCCGAAACTACGTCGACTCGGATTTATGTTCACCGCGCATTCGCCGCTGTAAAATGTTTGTAAATTGAAGCCCGCCGCGCCCCGCGCGCGCCCGCGCCTCCTGTAGAATCCCGCCGCAACTTTCGACGCCCAACGTCAACCCCGAGCTCTACCGCTCCCTCGCCACAGGAGGTTTTTCAGATGACGCCACACGACACCCGCGCCCCCCGGCTCCGCTGGCCGGCGGCCATCTTCGGCCTGCTCCTCTGCGCCGCCTCGGCCGCCGCGCAGGGCCAGCCGCCCTACGACGCCCCGGCACGCTTCCAGCTCAAGTCCGCCGTGCTCGGCGAGGAGCGCACCATCCTCGTCCGCACGCCGCCCGGCTACGAGCGCGGCGAGCAGCGCTTCCCCGTCCTCTACATGACCGACGGCGACGCGCACCTCCTGCACACGAGCGGCACCGTCAACTTCCTCGCGCGCAACGGCCGCATCCCCGAGATGATCGTCGTCGGCATCACCAACACCGACCGCACGCGCGACCTGACGCCGACGCGCTCGACCGCGCAGGGGCCGAACGGGGCCTTGCAGTTGCCCACCTCGGGCGGGGCCGACAAGTTCCTCAAGTTCATCGAGACGGAGCTGATCCCGCACGTCGAGAAGCAGTACCGGACGCAGCCCTTCCGCGCGCTCGCCGGCCACTCCTTCGGCGGCCTCTTCGCCCTGCACGCGATGACGGCGCGCCCCGAACTCTTCAACGCCTACATCGCCGTCAGCCCCTCGACGCAGTGGGAAGACTTCCAGATCGTCAAGCGCGTCGAAGAGTTCTTTAAGGGCCGCAAGGACTGGAACCGCACGCTCTACGTCTCGCTCGGCCACGAGCCGGGCAACATCACCACCGGCTTCGAGAAGCTGAAGGCGGTGCTCGACGCGCAGAAGACGCAGGGCTTCTCGTGGGACTCGGCCACCTACGACGACGAGGATCACGGGTCGGTCGTGCTCCGCAGCCACTACGCCGGCCTGCGCAAGGTCTTCGAGGGCTGGCAGGTTCCGCGCGAGGCGCGCACGGGCCGCTTCGCGGGCGGCCTCAGGGAGGTCGAGGAGCACTACCGCAAGCTCTCGGCGCGGCTCGGCTACGCGGTCGTGATGCCCGAGTTCCAGATGAACGTCTTCGGCTACCAGCTGCTCAACGACGGCGAGACCGAAGACGCCATCGCCGCCTTCAAGCTCAACGCCGAACGCTACCCGCGCTCGGCCAACGTCTACGACAGTCTGGCCGAAGCCTACGAGCGCGCCGGCAAGCTCGATCTCGCGCAGCAGCTCTACGCGAAGGCCGTCGCCGTCGGCACGGAGAACTCCGACCCCGCCCTGCCGCTCTTCCGCCAGAACCAAGAGCGCGTCGCCGGCCTGCTCAACAAGCAGCAGCCGGCGAACGCCGCCGGCAACAGGTAGAGGGAGGACAGACGCGGCCGCGGGCGGCGGCGGG
>DATMVI010000435.1:0-9948 GCA_035563275.1 Pyrinomonadaceae bacterium | reverse complement strand
AAGCCCGAGACCCGCCGCCCGAAACTTTTATCAGGCGTTGGCCGCTTCGGCGGAGGCGCGCTCCCACTCCTCGAAGAGCGTTTGGAGGCGCTCGTCGGCTTGGCGGTACTCTTCGCCGAGCCGCGCCGCGCGCGCGGCGTCGCGCGCCGCCTCGGGCCGCGACATCTCTTCGGCCAACGCGGCCAGACGCTTTTCCGCCTCGGCGATCTCGCCCTCGATCAGCCGCGGGTCGCGCCCCCCCGGCCCCTTCTTCTTCGCGCCCTTCCCGGCCTGAGCCTTGCCGCCGCCCCCCTGCCCCGCCCCCTTCGCGGGCGGCGCGGGACTCGCCGCCGCCGCCGGCTTCGGCTGCGACTCGGAGGCGCGGCGCGCGGCCTTCCAGTCGTGGTAGCCGGTGTAGTCGCCGTCGTAGTGCTCGGCCGTGCCGCGCCCGTCGAGCGCGAGGATTTGCGTGGCGACGCGGTCAAGGAAGTAGCGGTCGTGGCTGATCGTGATGATCGTGCCGTCGTAGGCGTCGAGCGCCTCCTCAAGCGCCTCGCGCGAGGGGATGTCGAGGTGGTTCGTCGGCTCGTCGAGGATGAGGACGTTGACGCGAGAGTAGATGAGCTTGGCCAGCGCGAGCCGCCCCTTCTCGCCGCCGGACAAATCCCTGACGTGCTTGTAAACGTCGTCGCCGGTGAAGAGGAACTTGGCGAGGAAGGAGCGCAACTCGCCCGCGGTCGCCGAGGGCGGCGCGACGCGGCGCAGCTCCATGATGATCTCGTTGCGGTCGTCGAGGTCGTCGAGCTGCTGCGCGTAGTAGCCGGGCGAGACGTTCGTGCCCCAGCGGATTTCGCCCGCGAGCTGCGGCAGCTTCCCCAGCAAGGTCTTGACGAAGGTCGTCTTCCCCGACCCGTTCGGGCCGATCACGCCGAGGCACTCGCCGCGCTTGAGCACGAAGGAGATGTCCTCCGCGAGCACGTTGCCGGGGTAGCCGACCGCCGCCTCCGCGACGGTCAGGACGTGCGTGCCGGCGCGCTCGACCTTCTGGAGGCGGAAGTCGCCCGAGGACTGGTCGGGGCGCACGGCGTCGAGGCGCTCCATGCGCGCCAGCATGTTGCGGCGCGACTTGGCCTGCTTCGTCTTCTGGCCGGCGAGGTTCTTGCGGATGAACTCCTCGGTCTTGGCGATGAGCTGCTGCTGGTTCTCGTAGGCGCGCTGCGCGATCTCGCGCCGCTCCTCGCGCTCGACGAGGAAGTGCGAGTAGTTGCCGGCGTAGCTGGCCGCGCGGCCGTGCTCGACCTCGACGATGCGCGTGCAGGCGCGGTCGAGGAAGTAGCGGTCGTGGCTGATGATGATGTAGGCCGAGCGGTAGGAGGCGAGGAACTCTTCGAGCCACTCGACGGCCGCCACGTCCAAGTGGTTCGTCGGCTCGTCGAGCAGCAGCACGTCCGGCTCGGCGAGCAGGAGGCGCGCGAGGCCGAGGCGGTTCTTCTGCCCGCCCGAAAGCACCTCGGAGGGCATCGCCCACGCCTCGCGGTCGAAGCCGAGGCCCATCAGGATCGCCTCGGCTTTGGCCGCGTACTCGAAGCCGCCCTGCCGCTCGAACTCGTGCTGAAGCTCGCTGTAGCGTTCGAGCACGCGGTCGAGGTCGTCGCCGGCCTCGGCCATCCGGTGTTCGAGCTGGTGCATCTCGTGCTCGATGCTCTGCAAGTTGGCGAAGGCGGCGAGCGCCGCCTCGTGGACGGTCGTGCCCGGCTCGAAGTCCACGTGCTGTTCGAGCAGGCCGAGGCGCAGCCCGCGCGCGCGCACCACGTCGCCGCGGTCGGGCGACTCCTCGCCGGTGACGAGGCGGAAGAGGGTCGTCTTGCCCGCGCCGTTGCGGCCGACCAGCCCGACGTGCTCGCCGGGGTTGATCTGCACCGACAGGCCGCGCAGAACGTCCTGCGACCCGTAAGACTTGTGAACGTCGGAGAGGCGGAACAGCATAAGATAAAGCGAAGCGGGCACGCGCGGCGCGGCTCGTGCGCGGCGGTGCCCGCTCGGGTTGCTGACCGGCCGCGCGGCGCGCGCTTCCGGCCTTACTTGCCGCCCGGCGCGGCGGTCGCGCCCGGGGTGGCCGCGGCGGCCGGCGAGGACTGCGCCGCCGGCGACGATTGCGCGGCGGGCGAAGACTGCGCGGCCGGGGTGGAGGCGGCGGCCGGCGTCGAGGCCGCGCCGCCCACCTGCTGGAGGCCGCCGAGCATGCTCGGGTCGTTGAGCATCCCGGCCGCGAGGTTGTTGACCACGGTGGCGTCGCTCATCGCGTTCCGGATGAGCGCCTCGTTGAGGATGGTCTGGCGCTGGTTGACGAGGCCCTGCTTGATGCGGTCGCGCACGCGCGGGTCGTCGAGCGTGAGCGGCTTGGTTTCGAGCTGGCGGTCGGTCAGCTTGAAGATGTACCAGCGGCCGTCGGGGAAGCGGATCGGGTCGGTGATGTCGCCGACGTTCATCTGGCCGAAGAAGCGCGCGATCAACTCGGGCGGGAAGCCGGTCTGCTTGAGCGTCTCCTCGGTGGCGAAGCCGATGTCGCCGCCGCGCACCGAGCTAGGGTCTTCGCTGCTGGCGCGGGCCACGGTGGCGAAGTCGGCCCCGGTCTTGAGCTGCGCGTGGAGGCGCTGAATCTTGGCGGCCGCCTCGGCGTCGCTCTTGGCGTCGTCGCGGAACTGCCCGGCGTAGTCGGTCGGGTCGGAGACGATGTCGGAGAGGAAGACGCCGCGGGGGTTGACGAACTGCTCCTTGTTGCTGTTGAAGAAGTCGGCCACTTCCTGATCGCGGATGGTGATCTTGCCGAAGAGCTTCTCCTGAAGCTTGCGGATGGCGAGGTCTTTGCGGGCCTCCTCGCGCACCTGCTCGTCGGTCAGGTTGTTCTCCTTGAGCGACTTCTCCCACTCCTCCTGCGTCATGCGGCTCTTCTGGTTGTTGATGTAGGTGTTCAACTCGTCGTCGGTCGGGACGGTCTTCTCCTTCTCGGCGCGGTCGAAGAGCACCTGACGCTGGATGAGCTGGTCGAGCACTTGGAGGCGCGCCGCCGCCTGCTCCAGCGGCGAGAGGGCGACGGCCGGGGCGCCGGCCCCGCCGCGCGTCTGCTGGCTGACGATGCGGTCAACCTCGCCGAGGTTGATGCTCTTGCCGTTGACCGTGGCGGCGACGGCCCTGTCGCCGCCCGCGCCGGCCGTGCCCGTGCCCGCGGGGTTCGAGCAGGCGGCGAGGCCGGCGGCGAGCGCGAAGGCCAGAGAGATGGCGGCGAACTGTTTGGGGATTCTGCGCACTGTGGCTTTATGCTCCTAACTCTTCGTGTTGGCGGCCGGTGCGGCTTGACGCCGCGCGAAGCCGTTTGCTATAAGTTTTCGTTTCGAACGCGCACCGCCGTCGTGACCGTGTGACCGACAAGCGAGCGGGACGCATTTTTTCTCTCGTCCGGAGGTATCAAAACGTCATGGCCAAACGATGCGAAGTCTGCGGCAAGGGGCCGCAGTTCGGCAACAACGTCTCGCACGCGAACAACCGCACGCGCCGCCGCTTCGACCCCAACCTGCAGTCCATCCGCGTCCGGCTGCCGCAGGGCGGCAACGCCCGCATGAAGGTCTGCACGAGTTGCATCAAGGCGGGCAAGGTCGCGAAGGCGGTCTGAGGAATTTCAGAAGCGACTCGCCGAAGGCGGGACGGCCGGTCTCCCCGGCCGCCCCGCTTTTCTTTCTGCCCCCCGAGCCCAAACCCGGAATCAAAGATCACTCGCCGGCCAGCGCGACCACGTCGATCTCGACGCGCGCGTCGCGCGGCAGCCGCGCCGCCTGCACGGTCGAGCGCGCCGGCGGCTCCGCGCCGAAGAAGCGGCCGTAAGTTTCGTTCATGGCCGCGAAGTCGTTCATGTCGGCGAGGAAGACCGTCGTCTTGACGACGCGCTCAAGGCTCGTCCCGGCCGCCTCCAGCACCTTCGAGAGGTTGCGCAAGACCTGCTCGGTCTGCTCGCGGACGCCGCCCGCGACGAACTCGCCGGTCGAGGGGTCGAGCGGAATCTGCCCCGACGCGAAGACCAGCCCGCCGGCCACCACGGCCTGCGAATAAGGCCCGATGGCCTGCGGCGCTTCCCCCGTTTTGACGATCCGCTTCACGGTCGAGACCACCTCGTTTTCCAAGGTCGCGAACAAATTGCGAATTTTAACAGAGCCTCCCCCGCACGGCAAACGGCGGCGAAGTCGTCGGCAATCGGGTCGTCAGTCGGCAGTTAAAAACCGCGCCGAGGTGTAACTTGATTGATGTCGGTTCGCGGGAAGTGGATGCTTCGGGGCGGGCTGCCGGGCCGGACAAATTCTGAAAACCGACGACCGGCCGCCGATAACTTTCGCTCACGCCGCCCCGTGGAGGCGCTCCACGTCGAGCACGCCGGGCACTTTGCGGATCGAGTTCATCACCTTGTCGAGGTGCTTGAGGTCGAAGACCTCGACGGTGACCTCGATGCGGCCGCGGTTCTCGGGCGAGACGGCCGCGTTCGAGGCGCGGATGTTCGTCTTGATGTCCTTGATGGCGTTCGTCACGTCGGCGATCATGCCCGTCCGGTTCTCGGTGGTGGCAACCAGCTTGACGGCGTAGCTGGCCTGATCGCCCCCCGCGCCGGCCCACTCGACCTCGACGATGCGCTCGGGGTTGACCATCAGCGACTCGACGTTGGTGCAGCGGCGGGCGTGGACGGCGACGCCCTTGCCGCGCGTGATGTAGCCGACGATCTCCTCGCCGCGGACGGGGTTGCAGCACCGCGCGCGCGTCACGAGCAGGTCGTCCACGCCGCGCACCACGATGGAGTCCTCGCCCAGACGGATCAGCTTCTTGACGGCCTGCACGCCGGCCGTCACGCGGCTCCTGAGCGGCGACTCCTTCTTCTGCTCCAGCTCGGCGAACTTCTCGGGGCCGAGGTACTTGGCGATGACGTTGCGCGGGATGAGCTTGCCGTAGCCGATGGCCGCCAGCAGGTCGTCGGCGCGGCCGTAGCCGTACTCGTTGGCGACCCGCTTAATGTCGCCGTCGCCGTTGCCGAGGATTTTCTTCGCGGGCAGGCTGAAGCGCGCCGCCTCCTTCTCGAAGAGCTTGCGGCCCAGCTCGATGCTCTCGGCGCGCTGCTGCTCGGCCACCCAGTGGCGGACGCGGTTGCGCGCCTTCGTCGTCTTGACGAAGTTGAGCCAGTCGCGCGAGGGGTGGGCGTTCGGCGAGGTCAGGATTTCCACCACGTCGCCGTTCTGGATGGCGGTGCGGAGCGGCGCCATCCGCCCGTTGATGCGCGCGCCCGAGCAGGTGTTGCCGACCTCGGTGTGGATGAGGTAGGCGAAGTCCACGGGCGTCGCCCCGCGCGGGAGCTGGATGACCTTGCCCATCGGCGTGAAGGCGTAAACGTCCTTCGGGTAGAGGTCGAGCTTGAGCGATTCGAGGAAGTCGCGCGAGTCCTTGACCTCGCGCGACCACTCGACCAGCGAGCGCAGCCACTGGAAGGCCTCGTCGTCGTCGTGCGCGCCGCGCCGCCCCTCCTTGTACTTCCAGTGCGCGGCGACGCCCTCCTCGGCGATGCGGTGCATCTCCTCGGTGCGGATCTGCACCTCGAAGGGCTGCCCCTTGGTGCCGACGACCGAGGTGTGGAGCGACTGGTAGAGGTTGTCGCGCGGCGTGGCGATCCAATCCTTGAAGCGGCCGGGGATGGGCTGCCAGAGGTTGTGGACGACGCCGAGCGCGGCGTAGCAGAAGCGCACCTCGTCGGGCGTGACGACGCGCGCGGCGATGAGGTCGTAGACCTGATCGAGTTCGATCTTCTGCCGGCGCAGCTTCTTGAAGATGGAGTAGAGGCGCTTGACGCGCCCCTCGACGCGGATGTAGGGAACCTCGGCCTCGCGCATCTTCACCTCGATGCGCGCCGTCACCTCCGTGAGGAAGGCCTCGTGCTCGGCGCGGCGGCGTTCGAGTTGCGCGGCCAGCTCGCTGTACTCCTCCGGGTGGAGGTGCTTGAAGGCGAGGTCTTCGAGTTCGCCGCGCAGGCGGCCCATGCCGAGGCGGTGGGCGATGGGGGCGAAGATGTCTAGGGTCTCCTGCGCGATGCGGCGGCGCTTCTCCGGCTTGAGGTGGTGGAGCGTGCGCATGTTGTGGAGGCGGTCGGCCAGCTTGACGAGGACGACGCGCACATCGTCCACCATCGCGAGCAGCATCTTGCGTGCGTTCTCGGCCTGTTGCTCCTCCTTCGAGCGGTCGCTGATGGCCGCGATCTTCGTCAGCCCGTCCACGAGGTGCGCGATCTCGTCGCCGAACGAGTCGCGGATCACGTCGAGCTCGACGAGCGTGTCCTCGACCACGTCGTGCAGCAGGCCGGTCGCCACCGAGACCTCGTCCAAGCGCATGTCGGCGAGGATGTTGGCGACCTCCAGAGGGTGCACGAGGTACGGCTCGCCGGAGGCGCGCGTCTGCCCCTTGTGGTGGACGGCCGAGAAGAAGTAGGCCCGCCGCAGCACGTCCAGATCGGCCTGCGGGTGGTTGTGCCCGACCTTCTCGACGATGTCGTCGATGCGGATCATAAAAAAAAGCAGGCGGCAGGCGGCAGACGGCAGTCGGCAGCAAAAGCCCTGCCGGCCGCCGGCCACCGTCTACTGTTTACTATTATAAGAAAGGTGATGCCCGACGGGAAGTCGGGCATCACCGGAGGGTTCGCGCTAGCTCGGCGGCGCGGCGCCGGGTGTGCGGCCGGGAGTTAGCTGGCGGGCTGCTTCGCGCCCTTCGCGGCCTCCTCGGCCTCCTTCCTCTTGGCCGCCTCCTCGCTCAGGCGGCGGTGCGTCTCCAGCGCCTCCTCGTACTGGCGGTCGTAGTCGGCCTTGCCCTGGGCGTTGCCCTCCATCTCGGCCAGCTTGGCGGCCTCGCGCAGCAGGTTGGCGCGGTACGACCACGAGTTCGGGTTGTTCTGGTCGAGGCTCACGGCCTGCTCGGCCAGCCTCAGCCCCTCGGTGACGCAGGCGCGCGCCTTGTCGAAGTCGGCTTGGTTGGCCGGCTTCTTGTACTTGACGGTGACCCTGATCTTCTCCTGCTCGGTCTGCGTCTGCGTCTCCTTATTCTCCTTCAGCTCGGTGATGTCGTAGGAGCACTGCCACTGCTTGGAGGCGAGGATGGTCAGCGCCTCGGCGCGCTTCTCGCCCGGGATCGTGCTGAGGCCGGCGCGCTGCATCAGCATCTCGCGCACCTTGTCCTCGTTGCGCATCTGCCCGTAGAGGAAGACGATGGCCTTGTAGGCGTCTTCGTTGGTCGGGTCGCGGTCGAGGATGGCCTGATAGGCGGCGATGGCGTCCTGCCCCTTCTGGATGTTCTCCGGCGTCTGGACGCCCGGCTTGTACTGCTGCTGGACGGCGCGCGCGATGAAGAGCGGCGCGTTCCTCTGCGACGGGTCGAGCTCGTAGGCGTAGCGGAACTTCGCCTCCGCCTCGGGGAAGTTGCCTTGGCGGTAGGCGCTCGCGCCCTCGTTGAGCGCGTTCTTGGCGCGCACGCGGTTGACGAGGGCGCAGCCCGAGCTGGCCGCGACGAGGCCGACGAGCAGCGCGACGAGAGTGGTTCGAGAGAGTTTCATTGGAGTTATGGCTCCCGGATGAAAGTCGGAAGAGTGGGGCGTCTGTGAATCTCGGGGGCCTGAGACGACGCGGCCGCCGGCCCCGGCAGAGGGCGGCGGCCGCGGGCCGGCTCCGGCGTTAAGGCTCCAAGGCCTCGGTCTGCAAGCCGACGGGGCTGGCGCCGGCGCCCTTGATGGCGTCGATGACCTTCACCACGTCGCCGTACTTGAAGGTCTGCGGGGCCTTGACGAAGACCGTCTTCTCGATGCGCTGGTCGGGCGAGAGGTCGGCGCGGCCCTCGAAGCCCTCCTTCCAGATCTGCTGATCCTTGCGCTCCTTGAACTCGGCCGCGAGGCGCGCGGCGACGGGGCCGGGGTCGGCCACGACGGCATCGGCGATCTGGTTGCCGCCGCGCACGAGCTCCACCTTCTGATCCTTGGTGATCGTGACGATGAGCGTGCGGGGGCTTTGCTTGGCCTGCGCGCTCATCTCCTCGCTGCGCTCGGGGACGAGCGTCTTGAAGCGCGTCGGCTTGAGCGGCGTGATGACCATGAAGATGATCAGCAGCACCAGCAGGATGTCGATGAGCGGCGTGACGTTGATGTCGGGCACCGCGCCGCCGCCTGAACTCATACCCATGTTAAATCTTCCTCCGTGCGCGCGCGGGGCGGCCCGCTTCCCCCGGCGGGGAGGGGCGGGCCGGCCCGCGCCGTGTTCAGTGCCGCCTCACGAGGCCGGCGCGGTGGCCGCCGGGTCGCCGGGGCCGCCCGTGGCCGGGTTGTCCGTCCCCTCGCCGCCCGCGCCCGGAGCCTTCCTCTTGTCGGCGACGAGGCCGATCTGGTCGATGCCCGAATCGCGGATGAGGTTGATGGTCTCGACGACCTGCCCGTAGTTGGCGTTGACGTCGCTGCGGATGTAGACGATCCGCTCCTCCTCGGTCTTGGCCGCCATCTTCTGGTCGATCTCGGCCTTGAGCTGCTCCTTGTCGATCTTCTTCTTGCCGATGTAGAGCTGCCCGTCCTGCGTGATGGCGACGACGACCGAGGTCTCCTTGATGATGGCCGGGTCTTCCTCCGGGTTGCGGAGGTTCTGCGGCAGCGTCACCGAGACGCCCTGCTGGAGGAACGGCGTGATCACCATGAAGATGATGAGCAGCACCAGCATGATGTCCACCATCGGCGTGACGTTGATGTCGGAGGTGAAGCCGCCCCCCCCGCCTGCACTCATTCCCATAGCATTCTCTCCTCGCGCGCCGGGCGCGCCGCCCTTGAGGCGGGCGCGTGCCCGGCGGCCGCGGCCTCCGGCGCTTAACCCCTGAGCTGCCGCGAGCGGTTCTTCAGGAAGTAGTCGATCAGCTCCGAGGCCGAGTTGTCCATCTCGACGATGAAGCCGTCCACCTTGCCCGTGAAGTAGTTGAAGAGCCACACGGCGGGCACGGCCACGGCGAGGCCGAGCGCGGTGGTCAGCAGCGCCTCGGCGATGCCGCCGGCGACCGCGCCGATGCCCGCGCTCTCGGCCGACTTCATGCCGGTGAAGGCGTTGATGATGCCGAAGACCGTGCCGAAGAGCCCGACGAAGGGCGCGGTCGAGCCGATGGTGGCGAGGCCCGACAGCCCGCGCTTGAACTCGGCCGACTTGATGGCGATGGCGCGCTGGAGGGCGCGCTTCGAGGCCTCGATCTCGTCGCCGGAGATGTCGGAGGACTGGCCGTGGGCGCGGAACTCTTGCAGGCCGGCGTTGACGACCATCGCGAGGTGCGACTTCTTGTGCTTGTCGCTGATGTTGATGGCCTCCTCGATGCGGTCGTTCTTCAGAGCCTGCGCGACGCGCGGGGCGAACTCGCGCGACTGCTTCTTGGCGGCCGAGTAGGTCAGGAAGCGCTCGACCATGATCGCAATCGAGTACATCGACATGATGAGCAGGATGATGATGACGGAGAGCGCCACCCACCCCAGATTCTTCACCATCTCGGTGATGGTGAACGCCTCGGCCAGTTCGCCGCCTTCCTTCGTGCCCTCCTGGAAGAGGAAGACGAAAAGGCTCAGGGCCTTGCTTCCGAGTATGCTCATGAGAATGGTCACGGTGAATCCTCCACAAAGTTTTCAAATGCCGATGCGAGAGCGCCCGAAGGAAGGGGCGCGGCGCCGTCAGGCCCGCGCCCGCCGCCCGCGCGCGTAAGGGCGGCGGCGGGGCGGGCCGGCCGCGGCCCCACGTCCTGATTTACTGGAGCGTGAAATTGACGGTGACGGTGCCGGTGACCTTGACGGGCTGCCCCGACAGCAGGGTCGGCGAGAACCTCCACCCGCGCACCGCGCTGGCCGCCGCCTGCTGCAACAGCGGGTGTCCGCTGATGGCGTTGGCCGAG
>DATMVI010000434.1:0-17429 GCA_035563275.1 Pyrinomonadaceae bacterium | reverse complement strand
CAGTTGCGTGCCCTACTTCCACAACCTCGGCCTCGCGCGCGCCGCCCTTCAGGCGCGGACGAACTTCTGCGACCTCGGCGGCAACAACGCCGTCGTGGACGCCGAACTCGCGCTCGACGCGGAGGCGCGCTCGGCCGGCGTCAACATCATCCCCGACTGCGGCCTCGCCCCCGGCATGGTCTCCGTGCTCGCCGCGCACGGCGCGGCCCGCTTCCGGGAGCTCGACGAGCTGCATATCCGCGTCGGCGGCCTGCCGCAGAACCCGAAGCCGCCGCTCGACTACCAGATCGTCTTCTCCGTCGAGGGCTTGATTAACGAGTACGTCGAGCGGGCGCGCGTCATCCGCGGCGGCCGACTCGTCGAGGTCGAATCCATGACCGAGATCGAGCCGCTCGACTTCCCCGCGCCCTACGGCCGCATGGAAGCCTTCCAGACTTCGGGCGGAACCTCGACGCTGCCCGAAACCTTTCTGGGCCGCGTCCGCGAGCTCGACTACAAGACCATCCGCTACCCCGGCCACTGCGAGCGCTTCAAGCTGCTCATAGACCTCGGGCTGGCGTCGAGCGAGGAGGTCGAAGTCGGCGGCGCCCGCGTCGCGCCGCGCCGCCTGCTCGGCGAGCTGCTCTACCGGCACCTCCCGGCGGACGAACCCGACCTCGTCTTCATCCGCCTCGAATTCACGGGCCGCCTCAAGGCGGACGAAGCCGCGCTCCGCAAACAGCTCGTCGAGACGGGACAGGTCAGCGCCGGGGAGGCGGCCTCCGGCCTGTTCGACGAGGTGATTCGCGGGGCCGCGCGCTCGTCCGAGACTCAGACGGCGCGGCTGCGCTACGACATCATCGACCGCTTCGACGAGCGCACCGGCCTCTCCGCGATGATGCGGACGACGGCCTTCCCCGCCTCCCTCGTCGCGCAGATGATGGCCCGCGGCGAGACGGCCTCGAAGGGCGCGATCCCGCAGGAGCGCTGCATCCCCGCCGACGCCTTCGTCGCCGAGCTGGCGCGCCGCGACATCAGGATTGACGAGAGGCTTGAGACCTGAGGCCGGGGGCTTGTTGAGAGCGGCCGCCGTTGACTCCGGAGGTTCGTGTTGTGAGCCTGACACTTCTCGCGCTCGGGTTCCTCGTGGCGCTGGTCGCCGCCTACCGCTTGTACGGCGGCTGGGTGGCGCGGCAGTTCCGTCTGGACGACGCGCGCGCGACGCCCGCCAGCGAAGTTAACGACGGCGTGGACTTCGTGCCCACGCGGCCGTTCTACCTCTTCGGGCAGCACTTCTCGGCCATCGCGGCGGCCGGGCCGATTGCCGGCCCGATCCTCGCCTGTCAGGCGTTCGGCTGGCTGCCGTGCCTGCTCTGGATCGGCTTCGGCGTGGTGCTCATCGGCGCCGTGCACGACTTCACGAGCCTCGCCGCCTCGGTGCGCCACGGCGCGACCTCGGTGGCCGAGATCACGCGCGAGCACTTGGGCGGGGGCGCGGGCCGCGCGATGATGGCCTTCATCTGGATCGCGCTCGTCTACGTCATCGTCGCCTTCGCGGACATCACGGCCGGCACCTTCGTCGCCGGCTCCGAGGAGTTGCGCGCGGCCGGCGTCTCCTTCAACGCGGGCGGCGCGGTCGCGGCGGCCAGCATCATGTACCTCGCGCTCTCGGTCGTGCTCGGCTTGGCGCAGAAGTATTTAGACCCGCCGCTGTGGCTCGTCACCGTCGTCTTCGTGCCGGCGGCCTTCGCGCTCTCGTGGGTCGGGACGCTGGTCTCGACCGCCTTCACGCTCGACCACCGGACGTGGGGGCTGCTCATCCTCGCCTACTGCTGCGTGGCCTCGATGGTTCCGGTCTGGTCGCTCCTGCAACCGCGCGGCTACCTCGGCGGCTTCATCCTCTACGCGGCCATCGCGCTCGGCGTCGTCGGCGTCTTCTTCGGCGGCTACGAGATACAGCAGCCGGCCTTCAAGGGCTGGACGGTGCCGGGGATGACGGGCGCGCTCTTCCCCTTCCTCTTCGTGACCATCGCCTGCGGCGCCTGCTCCGGCTTCCACGGGCTGGTCTGCTCGGGCACGACCTCGAAGCAGGTCGAGCGCGAGTCGCACATCAAGCCGGTCGGCTACGGCGCGATGCTCGCCGAAGGCTTCGTCGCGCTCATCGCGCTCGTGACGGTGATGATCGCCGCGCAGGAGACTTTGAAGGGGAAGGCCCCCGGCACGATCTACGGCGAGGGCATCGGCGGCTTCCTGACGCTGCTGCCCTTCGTCGGCGAGGGCAACCGCCAGCTCGCCACGACCTTCGGCGCGATGGCCTTCTCGACCTTCGTCTTCGACACGCTCGACGTGTGCACCAGACTGGGCCGCTACATCGCGCAGGAGTTGTTCGGCTGGCGCGGGCGGGCCGGGGCGCTGGCGGGGACGCTCCTGACGGTGGCGCTGCCGCTCTACTTCATCACGTACGCGCCGGCCAACTCGTGGTCGAAGTTCTGGACGCTGTTCGGCGCGTCGAACCAGTTGCTCGCGGCGCTGACGCTTTTGACCGTGACGGCGTGGCTCTACCGCGCGCGCCAGCGCATCGGCTACACGCTCTTCCCGATGCTCTTCGTGCTCGCGATCACTTTGTGGGCGCTCGTCGGCCTCGTCGTCGGCAACCTGCGCGCCACGCGCGGCCTCGACATCGAGCTGGTCAACGCCGCGGCCTCGGCCGCGCTCGTCGGCCTCGCCGTCTACCTCGCCGTCCTCGCCCTCGTCCGCCTGCGCGGCGACAGACGGAGAGACTCGCTCCTGCCCGCCCACCCGGCGGCGAGCCTCGAATAGAGTTCCGAGTTTCGGGTTTCAAGTTAAAGACGGATCGTTTTTTACCCGTGACTCGTGACTCGAAATTTTAAGCCCGAAACCCGGAAGGAGAACCGTTCGTGCTCAAGACCCTCGCGTGCGTCGCCGCCGTCCTGCTCATGTCCGTGCCCGCCGCGCCTGCCCGCGGGCTCGAAGCGCCGACGGTCGTCATCGTCGTCCGCCACGCCGAGAAGGCCGCGGCCGAGGGCGGCGACCCGCCGCTCAGCGAGGCGGGCCGCAAGCGCGCCGAGAGGCTCGCCGACATCGGCGAGCAGGCCGGCGTGCAGCACGCCTACACCACGCAGTTCAAGCGCACGCGCGAGACGGCCCGGCCGCTCGTCGAACGCCTCAAAATCCCCGCGCAGGCCGTCGAGCTGACCGGCGCCAACATCGCCGGCCACCCGGCCGCGCTCGCCGCCGAGATCAAGGCGAAGCACAAGGGCAAGACCGTCCTCGTCGTCGGCCACAGCAACACCGCCCCCCGCGTCGCCGCCGCCCTCAGCGGCCGCCCCATCCCCGACCTCGACGACGCCACCGAGTTCGACGCCCTCTTCGTCGTCATTATCCCCGCCGACGGCCCCGCCCGGCTCGTCAGGGCGAAGTACTGAAAAGCAGTAGACGGTAGACAGTAGTCAGTAGTCAGTAGTCAGTAGTCAGTAGAAATACCTTCGGCCGCGAACCGTCCGAGTGACGGCCTCGGCGCCCGCGGCGCGGAGCCCTCCCTTTACCGGCAACCGACAACCGTCTACTGCCCTCTGCCGGATGGACAGTTCGAGGGTAAATCGGCGATAATCCCCGCTTTCGGCGAGACCTGAAGTTCGGCTCTGTACGGACGCGGACGCGCCCTCTCGCGCGACTGCGCCCGCCCGCCGGGTCTCGGCCGGCGCTCTTGTTTCACACGCCACCGTTTAGACGAACAGAAAGGAACGGATTTACCTTGTCCACCGAAACGTCGTTGAGCTTTGTCAACAGTCTATTGTCCGCGGCCGCGCGCCGCGCGGGCGGCCTCTTGGCCGCGGCCGTCGCCGTCTTAGCCGGCGCGGCCCCGCTCGTGGCTCAGGCGCAGCGCCGCGAGGGCGTGGGCGCGGGCGGCGGCACGCCCCGCCCCGGCGGCGAGGCCAACCTGATCCTGCCAGACCTCTCCTCGGTCAGCTTCCTCGGCCTCGACGGACACACGCTGCTGCTGATCGGCATCGCCGTCTGCGCGCTCGGGCTGCTCTTCGGGCTGATGATCTTCGTGCAGTTGAAGAACCTGCCCGTCCACCGCTCGATGCGCGAAATCTCCGAGCTGATCTACGAGACCTGCAAGACCTACCTGACGACGCAGGGCAAGTTCATCATGATCCTGTGGCTCTTCATCGGGGCCATCGCCGGCATCTACTTCGGCTTCCTCGCCGAGACGGTCGACCCGGCCACCGGCGCCGTCGAGCACGGCTTCCCGGCCCTGAAGGTCTTCGTCATCCTGCTCTTCAGCCTCGTCGGCATCGCCGGCTCCTACGGGGTGGCGTGGTTCGGCATCCGCGTCAACACCTTCGCCAACTCGCGCACCGCCTTCGCGTCGCTCGAAGGCAGGCCCTACCCGATCTACGCCATCCCTTTGAAGGCGGGCATGTCCATCGGCATGATGCTCATCTCGGTCGAGCTGCTCATCATGCTCTGCATCCTGCTCTTCGTCCCGCGCGATTACGCCGGCCCCTGCTTCATCGGCTTCGCCATCGGCGAGTCTCTGGGCGCGGCGGCCCTGCGCATCGCGGGCGGCATCTTCACGAAGATCGCCGACATCGGCTCCGACCTGATGAAGATCGTCTTCAAGATCAAGGAAGACGACGCGCGCAACCCCGGCGTCATCGCCGACTGCACGGGCGACAACGCGGGCGACTCGGTCGGCCCCTCGGCCGACGGCTTCGAGACCTACGGCGTGACGGGCGTGGCGCTCATCACCTTCATCCTGCTCGCCGTCCCGGCCGCGACCACGCAGGTGCAGCTCCTCGTCTGGATTTTCGTCATGCGCGTGATGATGATCGTCGCCTCGGCCGCCGCCTACTTCGTCAACGAGGCGGCCGCCAAGTCGCGCTACGGCAACGCGCAGACGATGAACTTCGAGGCCCCGCTCACGTCGCTCGTCTGGGTCACGTCGATCATCTCGGTGGCGCTCACCTACATCGTCTCCTACCTGATCATCCCCGACCTCGGCGACGGCACCCTCTGGTGGAAGCTCTCGACCATCATCACCTGCGGGACGCTGGCCGGCGCGGTCATCCCCGAGCTGGTCAAGGTCTTCACCTCGACCGAGTCGGGCCACGTCAAGGAGGTCGTCTCCTCGTCGCGCGAGGGCGGCGCTTCTCTGAACATCCTCTCCGGCCTCGTCGCCGGCAACTTCTCGGCCTACTGGATCGGCATCGCCATCGTCGCCCTGATGGCCGTCGCCTACGCCATCAGCACGCTCGGCCTCGGCGCGCTGATGGCCGCGCCGGCCGTCTTCGCCTTCGGCCTCGTCGCCTTCGGCTTCCTCGGCATGGGGCCGGTGACGATCGCCGTGGACTCCTACGGGCCGGTGACGGACAACGCGCAGTCGGTCTACGAGCTGTCGCTCATCGAGCAGGTGCCGAACGTCGAGCAGGAGGTCAAGAAGGAGTTCGGCGTCAACGTCAACTTCGACCGCGCCAAGCACCTCCTCGAAGAGAACGACGGCGCGGGCAACACCTTCAAGGCGACGGCCAAGCCCGTGCTCATCGGCACGGCCGTGGTCGGCGCGACGACGATGATCTTCTCGATCATCCAAGTGCTGCGCGGCGAGGCCATCGCCGGCGCGACGCGCCAGAGTCTGACCGAGGCGCAGGGCCTCGCCACCTTCTTCGAGAACCTGTCGCTCCTCAACCCGCTCTTCCTGCTCGGGCTGATTACGGGCGGCGCGGTCATCTACTGGTTCACGGGCGCGTCCATTCAGGCCGTGACGACGGGCGCTTACCGCGCCGTCGAGTTCATCAAGGCCAACATCCGGCTCGACGAGACGGTGACGAAGGCTTCGGTCGAAGACTCGAAGAAGGTCGTCGCCATCTGCACGCAGTACGCGCAGAAGGGGATGTTCAACATCTTCCTGACGGTCTTCTTCGCGTCGCTCGCCTTCGCCTTCGTCGACCCCTACTTCTTCATCGGCTACCTCATCTCCATCGCGATCTTCGGCCTCTACCAAGCCATCTTCATGGCGAACGCGGGCGGCGCGTGGGACAACGCGAAGAAGATCGTCGAGGTCGAGTTGAAGGAGAAGGGGAGCGCGCTGCACGACGCGACCGTGGTCGGCGACACGGTGGGCGACCCCTACAAGGACACCTCCTCGGTGGCCTTGAACCCGGTCATTAAGTTCACGACGCTCTTCGGCCTGCTCGCGGTCGAGCTGGCCCTCTCGGTCTACCGCGGCCGCGGCGACTCGACGCTCAACTACGCGCTGGCCGCCGCCTTCTTCCTCGTCTCGGCCTACTTCGTCTGGCGCTCCTTCTACGGCATGCGCATCGGCACGCAGATTCGCGCCGCCGGCCACGTCCCGGCCGGAGACCTCGCCGCCGGCACGATGGGCACGGACACCGAGGGCATCCGCCGCGCGCCCGCCGACCGGGTGCGGTAGGAAAAAGGGGACGCGGGGCGGGAAGAGGGTCGTCAGTTTTTTGTCCGGGCCGGCGACTGGTGGCGGTCTTCCCGCCTCACGATTCACGTCTTTCAGGAGGTTCTCGTGAGCACTTCGTACGCAAGGGCCGAGACGCTGGTGGGGGCGGTGGCCGCGCCGGTGGGCTGGTTGAAGTCGGCGGCGCTGGTGGCGGGCTTCAGTTTGTTGACGGCGCTGGCGGCGCAGGTCGTCGTGCCGCTGCCGTGGACGCCCGTGCCTCTGACGGGGCAGACGTTCGCGGTGCTGCTCGCGGGGGCGCTCTTAGGCTCGCGCCTCGGGGCGCTGGCGATGCTCGCCTACCTCGCCGAGGGCGCGGCCGGGCTGCCCTTCTTCAAGGGCGGGGCCGGCGGCGCGCACTACCTCTTCTTCAGCCCGACGGCCGGCTACCTGCTGGCCTTCCCGGCCGCGGCCTTCGTGACGGGCCTGCTGGCCGAGCGCGGGTGGGACAGGCGTTTGCCGACGGCGGCGGCCGCGATGGGCCTCGGCTCGCTCGTCATCCTCGGCGCGGGCTGGCTGTGGCTGACGCTCTTCTACCGCACGGCCGGCGAAGCCTTCGCGGCGGGCGTCGCCCCGTTCCTCGCCGGCGACGTGGTCAAGATCGCGCTCGCCGCCGCCGCGCTGCCCGCCGGCTGGGCGCTGCTGCGCCGCAGGCAAAAGTAAGCTCCGACGAGTCCAAAACGGAGGCCCGGCCGCGAGGGGTGCGGGGACGAGAGGGCGCAAGGCGGAGCGCAAAAGTGTAGGAGGACGAGGGTCGGCGTGACCTTCGTCCTCCTTTTCTTTGGGAATTACGTCTTCGACGAACCCATCGGCCCGCACCGGCGCGCTCTCACCCGCCCCGGCCTCAATTCCGCGCGCACCGGCACGCTTTCACCCGCACCGACGCGCTCTCACGCGCACCGGCGGCGATTCTGCGCGCACCGGCAGGCTTTCGCGCGCACCGGCGGCGATTTCGTCCGCACCGGCGCCGATTCACGCCCGCACCGGCTCGACTCTACGCCCGCACCGGCTAGCTTTTCCCCGCACCGCCCCGGTTTCTCCCGCACCGGCACGCTTCACGCCGCACCGGCCTCGGCTGTACGCGTGCGGCTCTCGATTCTCGCCCGCACCGCGCGGGTTCACGCGTGCATATGGCGATTGACGCGCGCACTGTCTCGATTTGCGCGGCGCGTGCGTGAGTTGGAGGCTTGCGGGTGGGAGTTTGCCGGGCGCGCGTGAGAGTTTACGCCGCCGTATGGGATGACGCGCCGTCCGGCGTCCGGTTGAGATGCGCTGCCCCGCATCTCCGGCGCGTCCGCCCTCGTCTGTCCCCGGCCGCTCACGAACTGGCCTCCGGGTTTTGATAGAATGCGCGCATGAGCGTCTACACGATCAGGGTGCGCTCGCGGGAGCGCGAGGAGTTGGTGGAGTTCACGGACGAGGTGCGCGGGCGGCTGCGCGAGTCGGGCGCGCGCGAGGGCGTGTGCGTGCTCTTCGTGCGGCACACGACGGCCGGGCTGACCGTCAACGAGAACGCCGACCCGGACGTGCCGCGCGACATGCTCCACGCCCTGCGCGCCCTCGTGCCGCAGCACGGCATGGGCTTCCGCCACGGCGAGGGCAACTCCGACGCGCACATTAAGGCCAGCCTCGTCGGCCCCTCGGTCACCGTGCCCTTCCGCGACGGCGAACTGCTCCTCGGCCGCTGGCAGGGCGTCTTCCTCTGCGAGTTCGACGGCGCCCGCGAGCGCGAGGTCGTGATGATGCTGCGCTAGCGGGCGGAGAGTTTCGAGTTAAAGACGACAAGCGGAAGCCCGGCCGCGGGGGGGGCGTTGAAGGTCGCGGTGACCTTCAACGCCCCCCCGCGGCCGGGCTTCCGTCCTTAACTCGAAACCGCCTTACTGGCAGCCGACGAGGCCGGCGAGCTGGGCGGCCCCGAGGCGGAGGTCGGCGGCGTCGGCCGCGGCGAGGTGCTTGCCGGACTGCGCGTCAACCTCGTTGAGGAAGGCGGCGAGGTGGTTGCAGGCCGTCGGCTGGCCGGTGTCGCCGAGCGAGTTCAGGACGTGGCGCAGTTTCACGTCCATGCTGTTGGCGACGCCGCCCTGCTCGATGTTCGCCACGGCGGCGCGCATCCGGGCGATGATGTCGGCCGGGGTCGGGGGCGGCGGGGGCGGGCCGCCGCAGGTCTGGCCGCCGCCCGCGGTGCTGTTCGGCACGAGCATGACGGCGCGGAACTGTCCGTTGAGCTGGGCCGAGCCGACGACGACGCCGTCGTTGCCGATGGCGCGCACGTCAACGTTCGTGAAGCAGTGGCCGGCCGGGAGCAGCGTCGTCAGGTCGGTCATCACGCCGTCGCGGTAGACGAATGGGCGCGTCTGGTTCGCGGCCGTCGTCGAGACGCCGACGACGACGCCCGAGTCGTTGATGGAGCGCGCCTGACTGGTCGAGCCGCCGAGCGTGCCGAGGTCGAGCATCGTGCCGCCCTGCCAGAGGAAGGCGCGCGGCGACTGGAAGAGCGGGCCGGGCACGTTCGAGAAGCCGACCACCTGACCGGCGTTGTTAACGTCGGCGGCCGAGCTGATCGTGCCGCCGCCCGGCAGCACGCCGAGGTCTTGCATCACGCCGTTCTGCCAGAGGAAGGCGTGGTTGGCGCCCGCGGCCGTCGAGGAGACGCCCACGACCTGCCCGGCGTCGTTGACGCTCGTCGCCTCGCTGTTGTTGAAGGTCGAGAGGCCGAGCACGCCCAAGTCCTGCATCGCGCCGTTCGCCCACAGGAAGGCGCGGTTGCCGGCGGAACTGCCCGAGAGGCCGACGACCTGACCCGCGGCGTTGACGGCGTTACCCTGACTCTGGAGGCCGCCGGGGAGGACGCCCAAGAGGGTCACGCCGCCCGCGTCGAAGAAGAAGCCGCGCGGCAGGAAGGACGGGTTGGCGCCGCCGATGTTGACGCGGACGAGGCCGGTGGCCTGCCCCGCGTCGTTGACGCCGAAGGCCTGCGACGAGCCGCCGTTGGCGGCGTGGAACGCGCCGAGCAGGTCGCCCATCGCGCCGCCCGCAAAGGTGAAGGCGTGCTGGCCCGCGGGGATCGTGGAGTAGCCGACCGCACGGCCCGCGTTGTTGACGGCGAAGCCGTGGCTGAGCGTGCCGCCGGGGAGCGTGCCGAGGTCTACGATGCCGTAGCCGGTTTGCGCGGAGGCCGCGGCGCAGCAGAGCGCGAGCGCGAGGCACGCGGCGGCCAGCCGCGAGGGCAGTTGACGAGGGTGCAGCATGGGGAAATCTCCTTACTGGAACGGTGCGTTGGGTGGTTAAGGCTGAAGGCTCCCGGGGTCGGGTGGGAGGCGACAGACGTGAAGTGCTGAGGACATTAATCGAGCGCCCGCGGAAAGTCAAACGACTAATGGGGGGCCGTTTCCCGCGGCCGCGCGCCTTCATTCGACAAACGCCCGGCCGCGGTGGCACTGTAGGGACGGCGCGCGGTTTTCGCGCCGGGGAGGAAAGCTATGGACGCGACATTGACTCCGCGGCGGCTGTGGGCGGCCGCGGCCGCGGTCTTCGTCTTCGCGCTGCCGGCCGTGGCGCACCGGCCCGTGCTCGAAAGCTCTCTGCGGCCGGGCGGGGCGTGGGAGCAGGCGGCGCAGGTCGCCGACCCGACGCACGCCTCGACGGCCACCTACGGGCGGCTCGACGAGCCGGGCGAGGTGGACTTCTACAAGTTCACGGCGGCGAAGGCCGAGACCATCCCCGCCGAGGCGCTCGTCCCCGTCCGGCCCTCGAACGCCGACTTCCGCCCGGCCGTCGCCGTCCTCGGCCGCCACTTCCCCGAGACGCCCGGACTGACCCTGCCCTTCAACGCGCCCGAGGGCTTCCGCGCCGTCGTCGTCCACGCGCCCGAAGGCGGCCGCTCATACTTCTACGAGCCTTACAGTCAGGAGCGACTCTACCGCGGCGGCGAGGCGCGCGTGCCGCTCGTGCCGGGCGAAACTTACTACGTCGCCGTCTACGAGCCGCGGCGGCGGACGGGCAGCTACTCGCTGGGCTTGGGCACGGTCGAGCAGTTCGAGGACGTGTCGAAGGTGGGGCTGGTCTGGAACGTTCTGGCGTTGAAGCTGGGGCTGGCGGGGTCGCGCTCCGTGCCGTGGCTCGACGTGCTGGCGACGTTCGTCTCGCTCGCGGGCCTCGCGCTCGGCTTCGGCGCGGCGGCCTTCAGCCTCTTCATCGAGCTGACGACGGGCGGGAACCCGCGCGCGGCCGGCCCGCAGAAAGTGGCGGCCAACCTCGCTTGGCCCGGCCTGCTCGCGGCGCTGCTCGGCTCGGCCCTGCTCTACCGCGAGAGCCTGCTGTCGGGCGTCGCGCCTTTTCAGGGGGCGCTCGTCGTGCTGCTCGTCTTAGTCCACCTCTACCTCGCCTTCCGCCTCGCGCGACGCGCCCGCCGCGCGGCCGTCGCCGACGTGCCCGGCGTGCCGCCGCCGCCCGCCGCCGGGAAGAGGCTCATCCTCAGCCACGCCCTCTCGCTCCTCTGCTGGTCGGGCTGCCTGCTCCTGCTCGTCTGGAACGCGCTCGTGCTGCGGTAAACGGTGAGGGGTCGCGAGCCGGCGGTGCGACGACGCCGGCCCCCCGCCGGTTGCCGCTCAGGGCGGCGGCCGCCACGCGTCCGGCGGCGCGCCCGCGTCACCACGCGCGCGACCAGCGGGGGCCGCGGTGGTCTTCGTCGCGGAGGCGGGAGTTGACGCCGGCGCGGAGTTCGAGGAGGCGGCCGAAGAGCCAGAGCAGGTCGGAGAGGCGGTTGAGGTAGGGGACGACGTGGGGGTTGACCTCGGCCCCGGCGTCGGCGAGGCGGACGACGCAGCGCTCGGCGCGGCGGCAGACGGTGCGGGCCACGTCGTAGGCGGCCGCCGCGGCGTGGTCGCCGGGCAGAGACCAGTCGGAGAGGATGTGTTCGGTGGCCTCGACGCGGTGGACGTGGGCGGTCAGCGCCTCGACCATCGCGGGCGTGACGTAGGTGTTCGGCGACGCCTCCTCGCTCGAAGGGTTGGCGACCGCGCCGCTGACGACGAACAGCTCGCGCTGGATGGCCTTCGACAGCTCGCGCACCTCTTCGTCCTCGCAGACGGCGCGCGCGAACCCCATCGCCGACCCCAACTCGTCAATCGTCCCGTAAGCCTCCACCCGCAGGTCGGCCTTCGACACGCGCCCGCCGCCGATCAGCCCCGTCTCGCCCGCGTCACCGTGCTTCGTCGCAATGCTCATGGAAACCTCGAAAGCAGTAGTCAGTAGTCAGTAGTCAGTAGTCAGTAGGGAAGACCTTCGGCGGCGAATCGTTCGCGCGTTAGCGTCAGCGACGGTAGCGCGGAGCCTACTGGCTACTGACTACTGTCTACTGTCTACTGTCTACTGTCTACTTCCCCCCTCACATCGCCGCGTACCTTTGCTGGCGGCGGAGGAGCCAGAGGAAGACGGGGCCGCCGGCGAGCGCGGTGATGGCCCCGACGGGCAGTTCGCCCGCGCCGAGCGCCGTGCGCGCCAGCGTGTCGGCCAGCATCAGGAAGGCGGCGCCGAGGACGAACGAGCACGGCAGGACGACGCGCACGTCCTCGCCGAAGAGCAGGCGCACGGCGTGCGGCACGACGAGGCCGACGAAGCCGATGGCCCCGCCGACCGCCACCGTCACGCCGACGATCAAAGAGCTGGCGGCGTAGACCATCCGCTCGGTGCGGCGGACGTTGACGCCGAGGCTCGACGCCGTCTCCTCGTCCACGGCCAGCAGGTGCAGGTCGCGCGTCATCGCGAGCAGCACCGCCCAACCCGGCACGAGGAAGAGGAGCATCCGCCAGACGAGGTCGAAGCCGGTCACGTCGAGGCTGCCGATCGTCCACCGCAGGATTTGCAGGGCGCGCGCGTAGTCGGCGAAATACTGTATGACGACGACGCCGGCCGCGGCGATGGTGTTCATCACCACGCCCGCCAGCAGCAGCGCGCCGGGCAGCACGGTCGCGCCCGTGCGCGCCATCCGGTAGACGACGAAGACCGACAGCCCCGCCCCCGCGAACGCCGCGACGAAGACGAAGGGCAGCCCGGCCACGCGCGCGCCCGCGCCGAGCGCGATGGCCACGCTCGCCCCCAGCGCGCCGCCCCCCGACACGCCCAGCGTCAGGGGCTCGGCCAGAGGGTTGCGGAACATCGCCTGAAGCGCCGCCCCCACCACGCCGAGCGACGCGCCCACCACGGCCGCCAGCGCCACGCGCGGCAGGCGCAACTGGAAGAAGATCATCCGCGCCCGCTCGTCCGTCCGCAGGGCCGCGAGGTCGAGCCGCTGGTAGCCGAACCACAGCGCCACGCACGCCGAAGCGACGAGCACCGCCGTCAGCCACAGCAGCGCGCGCCGCAAACGCACGCCCGCGATGGCGGATGGCGGATTGCGGATTGCCGATTCGAGTGCCAACGCGGGCCCCGCGCCTTTCGCTTCTTCCTCGACGAGCATCGTTACTTTAAATCCGCAATCCGCAATCCGCAATCCGCACCCTCAGAGTTCCGACCAGACGAAGGTGCGGCCGAAGGCGCGGCGCGCGCGGACGTGCTCGTCGCCGTAGATGTCGGCGAGCAGCTCTTCGCGCAGCACGTCGGCGGGCGGGCCGGCGGCCGCGACCGCGCCGGCGCGCATGGCGATGACGCGGTCGAAGGCCGGGTCGAGCAGTTGCAGGTCGTGCGTGATGATGAGCGCCGTCATGCCCGCGCGCTCGCGCAAAGAGACGAGGTGGCGGACGAGCGCGGCGCGGTGCTTGAGGTCGAGGGCGGCCGAAGGCTCGTCGAGCAGGAGGCACTCCGGCTCCTGCGCCAGCGCGCGCGCCAGCGCCACCATCTGCCGCTCGCCGCCCGACAGCTCGGTGACGGGCCGCGCTTCGAGGTGCAGCGCGTCCACGGCCGCGAGCGCGGCGCGCGCCGCCTCCACGTCGCGCGCCGTCTCGAAGCGGAAGCGCGAGGTGTAAGGGCTGCGTCCCGTGAGCACGACTTCGAGCGCGGTGAAGGGGAAGACGGTCGAGATGGTCTGCGGCACGTAGGCGATGCGGCGCGCGCGCGCGCGCGGCTCAAGCGTGTGGAGCGGCACGCCGCCGAACCAGACGCCGCCGCCCGAGGGCTTGAGCAGCCCGCAGAGCAGGCGGACGAGCGTGGACTTCCCCGACCCGTTCGCCCCGATGATCGCCGACAGCCGCCCGCGCCCGACCGCCAGCGTCACGCCGCGAACCACCTCCGGCGCGCCCTCCGCGTAGGCGAACCGCACGTCGCGCGCCTCCAGCAGCGCCGCGTCTTGTTCGTGCTCAGGCATCATCAGTCAGTAGACAGTAGTCAGTAGTCAGTAGTCAGTAGTCAGTAGTCAGTAGAAAGACAGTCGCTCTCGAATCGTCGGCGTGTCAGCGTCAACAGCCCCGGCGCGGAGCGCCTACTGACTACTGACTACTGACTACTGACTACTGACTACTGTCTCCTGTCTACTTCCCCTTGAACTCCTCCGGGTGAATGATTTCGGCGAAGCGGCGCGCGGTGTCGCCGACGAACTGCGAGGGGTGGAGCGCCGTCTCTTCGCGGACGGGGTGGACGCGCCCCTCGCGCACGGCGCGCAGCGTCGGCAGCTCGCGCCAGACGGCGAGCGTGTCTTCGGCGAGCGCGCCGCCGGTCTTGTGAATCATCAGGTCGATGATGACCTCGGGGTCGAGCGCGACGACGGCCTCCTTCTGGAGCTTGCCCCAGCCCGCCGAGGCCGGCGGCGCGATGGACTCGCCGCCCGCCAGCTCGATCAACTGCGCGATGAAGGTTCCGTCGGCCGCCGTGTAGATGTCGCGCAGCGTGCCCGGCGCGCGGTCTACGACGCAGAGCACGCGGCGGCGCGGCAGGCCCTCGGCGCCGCGTCGCACGTCGTCGAGCGAGGCGCGCGTCTCGGCCAGCAGCCGCGCGGCCTCGGCCTCGTTGCCGGCGGCGCGGCCGATTGACTCGATGCCGGCCAGCGCGTCTTCGAGCGAGCGCGCGGGCACGGCGAGCGTGCGCACGCCCAACGCCTCGACGCGGTCTTTGATGAACTGCGCCTGCTGGTCGGAGAAGACGACGAGGTCGGGCCGCAGCGACGCGATCTGTTCGAGGTTCGGGTTGCTCCACCCGCCGACGCGCGGCAGCCCCGCCACCTCCGGCGGGAAGGTGCAGTAATCCGACACGGCCACCACGCGGTCGAACGCGCCGACGCCGTGGAGAATCTCCGTCGTGCTCGGGCTGAGCGAGACGATGCGCGCCGGCCTCGCCGCGCGCGCCGCCGGCGGCGGGGACGCGCCGCCGCACGACGCGATGAAGACGGACGCGAGGAGCAACAGGCAGAGGACGATTGCGGAGCGGAACAGCTCCGGGCCCCGAGTCTCGGGTTCAGAGTTAAGGACGGAAGCCGGGCCGCGGGCGAGGGCGTCGGCGTTCCGGTGAAGCTCAACGCCCTCGCCCGCGGCCGGGCTGCCGCCCGTCGTCTTAACTCGAAACTCTTTTTTAATCACCGTGTCCTTCATCATCCTTCCCGGCCGCCTCGCGGTAGGGGCAGTGGCGGCAGCCGCTCTCGCAGCAGTAGCCGCGGCGCAGGTGGTAGCGCGCGGTGAAGACGACGTAAGCGCCCTCGCGGTAAAAGTCCTCGCCCTCGACGGGCGGCGCCGCGTCGCGCGCCTCTTCGCCGCGCGTCATCAGAAGTTGAGCGCCGCGCCGGCGCGCGCGTTCGCGCCCGGCGTGCGGAAGCCGTTCTCGAAGTAGTCGCGGTCGAAAAGGTTCTCGACCTTGCCGAAGAAGCGGAGCGAGCGCGACTCGGCGAGCGGCAGCGTGTAGCCGGCCGTCAGGTCGGCGCGGAAGTTGCCGGCGAAGCGAAAGGCGCGGGTGCGGAAGGTTCGGTTGTCGAAGACGGGCGCGAGGTAGTCGCTCGTCGCCGCGAGGTCGAAGTTGACGAAGGCGCGGCGGCCGAGCCGCTGCGTCGCGACGAGCGTGAACTGGTGCTCGGGCGTGCCGAAGGCGCGCAGGATGTTTTCGACGACCGGGAGCCGCTGGTCGCTGTTCGTGTAGGTGTAGGAGGCGAAGAGGTCGGTCGTCCGCGTGGGCGCGAAACTGCCCGAGAGCTCCAGCCCGCGCGCGAGGCCGCCGCCCGTGTTGCCGTAGCCGCCGAAGCGCCCGAACGGGTCGTTGGGCGTGGAGTTTAAGAAGTCCACGACCTCCTGAAGCCGCGTGTAGAAGTAGGTGGCGGAGAGGCGCGCGCGCCCGTCGGCCAACGTCTGGTCGAGGCCGGCGTCGAGGGCGATGCTGCGCTCGGGGGCGAGGCGCGGGTCGCCGAGCGGGCTGAAGCCGAAGGCCGAATCGAAGAAGGTGCCGAAGCGCTCGAAGAGCGACGGCTTGCGGTAGCCGTTGCCGGCGTGCGCGCGCAGCTTCGTGCCCGTCGAGCGGAAGAGGTAGGCAGCCGAGCCGTCGCCGGTGTAGGCGGCCGGCGGCGCGGCGAAGCTCAGGCCCGCGTAGGGCGTCGCGCCGGCCGGCGCGAAGCGCGGCGCGTCGAGCGAGAACCACTGCGCGCGGAAGGCGGCCGAGAGTTGCAGGCGGCCGCCGAGGAAGCGGAGCTGATCCTGCGCGAAGAGGGCGTGGCTGCGCTCCGAGACTTCGACGGAGGAGTCGCCGGCCGCCGCGACCGCGAGCGAGCGGTTGAGGTAGTTCTCGCCCTCGAACTCGTAGCCGGCCGTGACGGAGTTGTGCCGGCCGAGGCGGAAGTCCGAGCGCGCGTTGAGGGTGTGGACGGAGCCGTCGAAGTGGTTGCGCGTCGAGCCCCGCGGCTCGAAGAAGAAGTCGGCCGGGTCGCCGGGCACGGCCGGGCCTTCGCGGAAGGCGTTGCGCGTCACCAGCCCGTGGTAGGTGACGGCGTAGCCGAAGCCCTCGGACGGGCGCTGCGCGAAGGTGACGGCGCCGGAGAAGAAGCGCGCGGCGCGCGAAAAGTCCGCGTCGTTGGCGGCGGGCAGGAAGGTCGCGTCGCCGACGTTGAGTTGCGAGAGCGGCGTGCCCTGCTCGTAACGCCGGAGTTCCGACCCGCTGACGGCGCGCGCCTCGACGATGCCGGCCGCGGGCAGAGCGCCGACGGCCTGCGGGTCTTCGTTGAGCTGCGCGAAGGTGTCGGCGGCGTAGACGCGCGCCGACAGGGTGGCCGTCGGGGTGAGGCGGACGAGGGCGCGGGCCTGCGCGTTGGCGGCGCGCGCCGCGTCGTCGCCGTCCACGCCGCGCGAGACGTTCAGGTGCGAGACGGCCGCGCTGTAAACGAGGCGGTCGGCCTCGCCGGCGCCGCCCGCCACCTGCGCGCGGCCGCGCGCGAAGCCGAGTCCGCCGCCCTCGGCCAAGAGGCTGCCGCGGACGGGGCCGCCGCCCTCGTCCGTGACGACGTTGACGACGCCGCCGACGGCGTTCGTCCCGTAGAGCGAGGAGCCGGAGCCGCGCAGGACTTCGACGCGGCTGAGGTCGGTGACGACGAAGTCGCCGAGGAAGCCCGAGGCGTCGCCGCGCACGGCCGTCGGGTCGCGGAAGCGCTGGCCGTCGATGAGGAGCGAGGTGTCCTGACTGCGCAGGCCGCGCGTCTGGATGGTGGTGAAGGAGCCGGGGCCGCCGAGCTGCTGCACGCGCAGGCCCGGCACGGCGCGCAGGGCGTCGGTCAGCGTCGCCTCGTCGCGCTCCTCGATCTCCTGACGGCCGACGACCGTCACGGCCTTCGAGACTTCGTCCACGGTCTGCGGCGCGTCCGAGGCGGTGACGACGACCTCGGCGCTGAGGCCGGCGACCTCCAGTTGGATGTCGAGCGCGGCCGCGCCCGCGCGCGTGACCTCGACCTCGCGCGCGGCCGCCGGGGCGAAGCCTTCGGCCGCGGCCTCGACGAGGTAGGCGCCGGGCGCGAGCCGCTCGAAGCGGTAGGAGCCGGCCGCGTCGGTCGCCGTCGAGA
>DATMVI010000433.1:0-5207 GCA_035563275.1 Pyrinomonadaceae bacterium | reverse complement strand
CGCCGCCGGGCGTGAGACGAGGGCCGCGCGGCGGCGGGGGGGGGCGCGCGGGCGTAAGGCTCGCCGCGCCGGCCTCGGCCCCATGAAGCGCGAGCGGCGCGGGGGAGTGACGAGTCTCCCGCGCCGCCCGCTCGGCCGTCTGGCGTCCGGTTTAGAAGATCAACCGCGCGCCGACCTGAACCGACCTCGGCGCGTAGACGTTCGGGTCGCCGACGACGCCCGAGATGCCGAACCCGCCGACCGAGTTCGGGTTGTTCGGGTCGAAGTTGGCGAAGTTGGTGTCGGGGCCGAAGTAGCGGTGGCGGTTGAAGATGTTGAAGAACTCGCCGCGCAGCTCCAGCGTCACGCGCTCCGTGATGCGCGTCTTCTTCAGGATGCTGAAGTTCTCGCTGTAGAAGGGCAGCACGTACTCTTCGAGCACGGTCGGGCCGGTGCCGAAGAAGCGCGACGGGTCGGCGTAGTAGGCGGCGTAGGCCGGGTCGGTCACGTCCGTCGTCGGCGGGCCTTCGAAGTTGGGCGGCTGCGCGAAGCCGAGGCCGCTCAGCAGCCGGAAGCTGGTGCCGTTCGGGTCGTTGCCGGCGATGATGGGCGCGCCCGTCGTGTTGACGCGCAGCACGGCGCCGCGCGTGCCGGCGAAGCCGACGAGGTTCAGGAAGCCGGTGTTGCGGCTGGAGGTGATGACGAGCGGCGAGCCGGTCTGGTAGCGGTGGATGCCGCCGAACTGCCAGCCGCCGGCGAGCACGTCAACCAGCCCGCCCTCGTTGAGGAAGCGCCGGCCGCGCCCGAAGGGCAGCTCCAGAATGTAGTTGAAAACGAAGACGTGCGGCGTGCTGTTCGGCGAGACGAAGCGCGTCCGCTCGTAAGGGTTCTGCGGCTGGTTGACGGGGCTGCCGCCGTAGAGGTCTTCCGCGCCCGTCGTGATCAGCTTCGAGAAGGTGTAGGCCACGTCGAACTGCATGCCCTGCGCGAAGCGGCGGCCGAGCTTGGCCTGCAAGGCGTTGTACCAGCTCTGCCCCTCGCTCTCAAGGACGTTGCGGAAGTTGGCGTAGTGCGGGAAGGGGCGCAGCGACTGGGCGACCGAGCCGTTGAAGCCGGGGAAGACGGCGTTGCTGCTGGCCGCGAGCGGGAAGCCAAGGCCGGCGGCGAAGGCCCGCTCCTGCGCCGTCACGTCGTTGAGGTTCTTGTTCAGGAGCGGGAAGCCGAGCCGGAGGGCTTCGAGCGGCAGCGCGTTCTGGCGGTTGAAGTCCGAGCGCAGGCGCGTCGCGCGGTGGCCGATGTAGCCGAGCGAGACGGCGAAGTTGGCCGGCAGCTCGCGCTGCACGTCGAGGCTCCACTGCGCGGTGCGCCCGGCGCGGTAGTTCGGGTTGACGAAGGTCACGTCCTGCCCGATGAACTGGTCGTTCGGGTCGGTCGGCGGGCGCTCCGGGTAGCTGCTCAGGAAGATGTTGGCGTCGGCCCCGAACTGCGGGCGGGCGATGTGCGTGTTGTAGCCCTCGGTGCCCTCGGTGATGGCCACGTCGCCGCCGAAGCCGTAGAGGATCGGCGAGTAGTAGAAGCCGTAGCCGCCGCGCACCACCGTCTTGTCGTTGAAGGCGTAGGCGAAGCCGACCCGCGGCCCGATGTTGGAGTAGTCGGGCCGGGCGAGCCCCTCGTGCTCGGCCTTCAGGGCCCCCGTCCCGTTGACGGAGACGAGCGCGCCGGGGCGGCCGGTGACGGGGTTGATGACGTTCGGGTCGAAGCTGCGGTAGCGCCCCTTCGACTCGGTGCGCGGGTAGCTGATCTCGTAGCGGACGCCGACGTTCAAGGTCAGCTTCTGCGTGACCTTGATGTCGTCCTGAATGAACATCGCCGGCGAGAAGTAGCGCCAGCCGGGGTCGATGGTCTTGCTGCTGTTGAAAGACCACTCGGTCGCGCCCGTGATGAGGCTGGCGATGGGCCAGCCCTGATCGTTGGTGTCGACGTTGGCGGTCTGGAGGTGGCGGAAGTTGAACCAGCCGCCGGGGCTCAGGAGCTGCGCGGCGTTGAACTGCTGGAAGCGCACGTCGCCGCCGGCCCGGATGGTGTGGCGGCCGCGCACGAAGGTCACCACGTCGGAGAGCTGGACGGTGTTGTCGGCGAAGGGCAGGTCGTTGAAGAACGAGCCGCCGATGCCCTGATAGGAGCGCACGTCGTCGGAGCGGCCCGGCTCGCCGTAGCCGGGGAAGTCCACGGCCGGGAAGGCGCCGCCGAGCACGGAGTTGCGCGGCAGGCCGAGCGCGAACGGGTCGGCCGCGCCGACGGCCGGGTTGCGGCGGACGGTCTCGGAGCGCGTGAAGCCGGCGTTGAAGTGGTTGAGGATCGTGGGCGAGAGCGTCCAGTCGTGCGAGAGGCGCGCGATGTGCGCCGTCACGCCGAAGTCGTAGCGGCCGAAGGCGTAGAGCGGGGCCGGGAAGCGCGCGAAGCCGCCCTCGATGGCGCTGCTCTTGCGGAACGAGTAGCTGAACGAGAGCCGCTGCGCCTCGGTGATGACCTGATCGATCTTGAAGACCGCGTTGTTCATCGTCAGCGGGTTGGTCGTCGTGGCCGTGTAGTTGCGGAAGACGCCGGGGCGCTGCGGGCGCGGCAGCGTCTGGAGGATGGCCAAGCCCACGGGGTCGAACGAGCCGGCCGGGATGATGTTGCCGGCGAAGGGCGTGCGGCTGCCCGGCGCGCCGCTGCGCGGGTCGTAAATCTGCACGCCGTTGGGGAACTGCCGGAGCACGTCCGGGTCGGTGAACAGCTCGGAGAAGTCGCCGGCGCGCATCCGCTCGGTCGGGACGGTGAGCTGGACGGTCTCGGAGCGGCTGAAGCGGTAGCCCTCGTAGTTGAAGAAGAAGAAGGTGCGGTCGCGCAGCTTGTGCAGGTACGGCCCGCCCTCGCCGAAGTGCGGGAAGGTGACGGGGCCGCCGATGTTGAAGCCGAAGTCGTGCTGGAGGTCGCGCGGCCGCTCGACGCCCGTCGCGTTGTTGAGGAAGCTGTTGGCGTTGAGCGCCTCGTTGCGGTGCAGCTCGTAGACCTCGCCGTGGAAGTCGTTGCCGCCCGACTTGAGCGTGAAGTTGATGATGCCGCCCGAGGAGCGGCCGAACTCGGCCGAGTAGGTGCTGGTGCTCAGCGTGAACTCCTGATAGGCATTGGGGCCGGGCGAAATCTCGGTGACGTTCGTCCCGGCCTGCGCGCGGAAGGTCGAGGCGCCGTCGATGAGAATCTCGGTGCCCATCGCCTGCCCGCCGGCGACGCGGAAGCGCGCGGCGTTGGTGCCGCGGTCGGCCTGCCCGCCGATGTTGCCCGAGGAGGTGACGTTGCTGTCGAGGAAGATGAAGGAGAGCGGCGTGCGCCCGCCCGCCTCGCTGCTCACCTGAAGCGGGAGCTCCCTGACCTGCCGCTCGGTGACGTTGGTCTGCCGCACGGGCGTGTCCGTCTGGATGACCTGCGTGTTCTCGGCCGTGACGGTGACCACGTCGGTGACGACGCCGACTTCGAGCGTAACGTCGAGGCTGCGCGTCACCTGCACGGCGACCTGCACGTTCTCGATGGTCGTGGACTTGAACCCGGGGGCCTCGACCGTGAGCCTGTAGGGGTCGGCCGGCAACTCCGGCAGCGTGTAGTTGCCCCCGCCCGAGGTGGTCGTCTCGCGCACCTCCCCCGTGTCGAGGTTGGTGGCCGTGACCCTCGCGCCCGCCACGACGGCCCCGCCCGGGTCTGTGACCGTGCCGGTGATCGACCCGCGGTCGCTCTGGCCGAAAGCAGGGGGCGCGGAGGCGAGGGCCAACGCGCACAGGACGAGCGCCAGAAGCTTACTGGACTTCATTTGTATTCCTCCGAAACCCCACCAGACCGAAGGCAGAAGGCAGAACAAATCCGAAGCGACGGGCGCGCGAGCCGGCGACTGACACGCCGCCCGACTCCGGCCGCCGGCTTCAGGGACACCGAAGCGCGCCGGCCGCCGCGCCGTTTCAAATCCTCGCGTAAAACTGTCGTTCCGAAATGCTGGGCTGCCGGGTAACCGTTAGAATTCGCGTGCGTAAACGGTTAAATATGAAGCGACTTATAGCAAGAGGGGTGTGGGTTGTCAACAAATATTTCCCCGCGGGTCGTAATCTAACACGGCCCGCGGCGGCCGACGCGTACGGGGCCGTACCCGGCCGGCGTCGGCGCGGGCGGGCCGGGTCTTCGAGGCCGACGACCCTCGGCCTCCCCCGCGCGTCCTGAAGTTTCGCGGCCAGCGCGAACATCTCTTTGGCGCGCGCGGGCTCGCCGAGCCGGCCGTAGGCGATGCCGAGTTGGTAGTGCGCCTTCGCGTCGCGCGGGGCGCGCGGCCTCTTCCCCTCCCCCTGCTGCGGGTCGCGTTGGTTCCCGACATGGCGTGAATCGTGAGCGAGGTGGGCGACGAATCTGCGCGGCGACGCCCGCGCCGCCCGCTTTCGCGTATCGCACGGAGGCGCGGCGGCGCGCGTCAACTTCGGCCCGGGCCGCCTGTTTGACAGGCCCGTTCGGCGCGGACTAGCATCGAAGCTCTCCGCCCGTCCGCCTCTTCAGTTTATTCTGAGACGGAAGTATTTATACCGGCCCGCAAACATTCGTCATCTTAATCCGGATGAGCAGGACTCGCGGTCACACCTTGAAGCTTTCGTGCCGCCTCTGGCTGGTGGCGCTGGCCGTCGCCGCGCCCGTCTGCGCCGCGCACGCGCGACAGCAAACGCCCGCCCCGCCCCCCGCGCGGCCGGGCCGCTCCTACGACACCGGGCCTCCGACAAAAAGGCCCCCGGCCTCGGCCCCGCGCTCGCAGTCGCCCGTCACCTTCACGGAGCGGGCGGCGCGGCGCGGCCTGACGTTCCGCCACGCGGCCTCGCCCACCTCGCAGAAGTATCTGCCCGAGACGATGAGCGGCGGCTGCGCGCTGCTCGACTACGACGGCGACGACCGCCTCGACATCTTCTTCGCCAACGGCGCGGCCCTCTCCGACCCGATGCCGAAGGGCGCGCGCCCCGACAAGCGCGAGCCGCGCTTCTGGAATCGTCTCTTCAGGCAGAAGGCCGACGGGAACTTCGAGGACGTGACCGAGCGCGCGGGCCTGCGCGGCGAAGGCTACTCGATGGGCGCGGCCGCCGCCGACTACGACAACGACGGCGACGTAGACCTCTACGTCACCGGCTACGGCGGCGCGGCGCTCTACCGCAACCGCGGCGACG
>DATMVI010000432.1:0-5462 GCA_035563275.1 Pyrinomonadaceae bacterium | reverse complement strand
TCTGCGACCGGGCGGCGAGGACGGCGACCGCGGAGCCGGGCCGCGCGCCGGCTCCCGCGAGCGCGGCGGCGAGGCGCGAGGCGGCCGCGTCGAGCTGAGCGAAGGTGGCGGCGTCGGGGCCGCAGGAGAGGGCCGGCGAGCCGGGGCGCGAGGCGGCCGCGCGGGCGAACCACCGCTCGACGCTGTACTCGGCCGGCTCCTCGTTCTGCGGCGCGACGGGGACGGCAGGTGAAAGCCGCACGATGGTCATAGAGTCTCCCCTTGAAGCCCGCGCGCGACGACGGCGAGCGGGTCAATGCAGCCGACGCCGGCGGCGAGTTCCGGCCGCTTGGCGAGCATGTGCATCTCGGTGCAGCCGGCGATGAAGGAGCCGACGCCGTACCGCTTGAGCAGCGACCTGAGCAGCGGGACGCGCTTCGACACGTCCGGGTCGGTCTTCATCGGGTAGATGAGGTCGCGGTGGATGACCTGCTGGTCGGCCTCGCCCGGCAGCACGACGTGGGGCGCGGCCGCCGGCCAGCGCTCGTGCTTCTCGAAGAGGCCGAGCCGGCGCGTGCCGCTCGAACAGATCAGGAGGTGGCGCCGGCCCGAACGTTCGAGGCGGTCGAAGACAACGTCGAGCAGGGAGACGATTCGCGCCCTCAAGTCCGGCTCCAGCGCCGGGAGCAGGTGGTGCATGGTGACGCAGCAGATGACGATCCGCGTCGCCCCGAGGTCGGAGAGGCGGCGCAGGTTGGCGGTCAGTTGCCGCAGCACCTCGTCGGCGCGCCCCGCGAGGAAAGCCTCCGTCCGGTCGGGGCAGGACGGGTCGGAGAGCATGACGACCTTCGGCGCGGTCTGCTCGCGCTCGCCGAGGTTCTGCTCGTAGACGGTCTTGAGGAACTCGGCCGAGGCCACGGGCCCCATGCCGCCGAGGATGCCGAGACAGTCGCCGCCGCGTAAAGCCTGCATGAGAGAAGCCCCCGCTCAGTTGAAGTCGGGCAGTCCGAAGAGGTCGAGGAACAGCCCGAAGGAAAGCACGATCATGAGGAGGTCGCTTTCGAAGGGCAGGTTGAGCCGGAAGCCGGGTTCGAGGTACTGCCGCCGCAGCCGCTCGACCGTCTCCGGGTTGAAGTAGCCCTGCCGCCTGACGCGCGCCGGCGACAGCAGGTCGTTGATCCACTCGACGTTCTGGCCGAGCAGGTAGGGCGTGCCCGGCGCGTGGAAGCCGAACTTCTCGCGGTCGATGATCTCGCGCGGGACGAGGCCCTCGGCCGCCCGCTTGAGGATGTACTTCTCGGTGAACCCGTTGAGCTTCAGCTCGGGCGGGAGCCGCTTCGAGAACTCGACGAGGTCGATGTCGAGGAACGGGTAGCGCGCCTCGACCGAGTTGGCGAGCGCCATCCGGTCGCCGTGGTCGGAGACGAGGTGGTCGGAGAGCCGGAGCTTGAAGTCGAGGTAGGAACGCTGGTGCAGCGGGTGGCGGCCGCGCAGCCGCTCCTTGTTGACCGGCCCGAAGTTCAGGCACTCGAAGTCGTCGAACAGCTCGCCCACGCCCGGCGAGTAGAGCGCCGCCTTCGTCTCGCGGAAGGCGTACTGGTCGATCTCGTAGAAGAGGTTGGGGTCGCCCCACAGGCGCTCGCGCAGCTCCTCCTCCATGACGGCCTCCACGTCGAAGTCGTCGGGCCGGCGCAGGCCGAACCGGTCGAAGCGGTAGCCGACGTAGCCGGCGAACATCTCGTCGGCCCCCTCGCCCGTCAGGACGACCGTCACGCCGCTGGCGCGGGCCGCCTCGGACAGCGCCATCGAGCAGGTGTTGTAGGTCTCCTTCACCGGGCACTCGCAGTGGTAAATCACGTCGGGGAGGCGCGCGGCGATCTCGGCCCAGCCGAAGCGGATGTCGTGGTGGATCGAGCCGACGCGCTCGGCCAGAAGCCTCTGGTGGCGCTCCTCGCAGATGGCCGCGTCGTCGAAGGTGATGGCGAACGAGTGGCGGCGCCCCTCGGGCGAGACGCGGCGGATCATCGCCCCGATCATCGAAGAGTCGAGGCCGCCGCTCAGGTAGAAGCCGACCGGCACGTCGGCCTGCAGGCGGTAGCGGACGGAGCGCGCGAACAGCTCCGACAGCTCCTCGACGTAATCCTCTTCGGGCCGCGGCGCGCCCCCCTCGCCGGGCCGCGGGTAGTCCAAGTCCCAGTACTCGGCGACCTTCACCTCGCCGCGCTCGACCGTCAGGTAGTGGCCGCTCGGGAGGCTCTCGACGCCCTTGAAGAGCGTGCGCGGGCTGACGAGGCCGGGGAAGGAGAAGACCTGATCGAGGCCGGTGAGGTCTACCTCGCGCGCGACCGCGGGGTGTTCGAGCAGCGCCTTGATCTCGGAGGCGAAGACGAGCGCGCCGCCGGCCACCGTGAAGTGGAGCGGGCAGACGCCGAAGTGGTCGCGGGCCAGAAGCAGCCGCCGCTCGCGCCGGTCGTAGAGGGCGAAGGCGAACTGCCCGTTGAGGCGGTTGAGGAAGCCCGCGCCCTCCTCCTCGTAGAGGTGCAGGAGCGCCTCCACGTCGCTGTCGGTGCGGAACGAGTGGCCGCGCCGCTCCAGTCGCTCGCGCAGCTCGCGGTAGTTGTAAATCTCGCCGTTGCAGACGAGGACGACCGAGCCGTCTTCGTTGTAGAGGGGCTGGTCGCCGCCGGCCGGGTCGATGATCGAGAGGCGGCGGAAGCCGAGCCCGGCGCCGCCCTCGGCGAAGTAGCCGCACGAGTCCGGCCCGCGGTGGACGAGCTTCCCGGCCATCCTGACGAGCAGGCCGGGGTCGGCCTCCGGCCCTTCGCGGAGATTGATGTAGCCGGCGAAACCGCACATCTTCAGCGACCCTCGCTCACGGTTTAAGTGTTGACGCGGCCGGCTCAGGCCGACAGAGGCCAGCGTTCGTACTCGCCGCGCGGCACGCGCATCACGTCGCGCTCGACCAGCAGGTGATCCTCGCCCTCCGGCCTCAGCCCCTCGGCCCTGCGCCGCTCCTGCATCCGCTCGCGGTGGAACTCGCGCAGCTCGCGGTCGAAGGGCAGGTGGCCGCACGAGAGGTAGCGGACGGCCCCTTCGAGGTCGCGCGCCGTCATCACCGCGCCGCGGTTGTGGACGCTCGGCGCGAAGGGGATGTCGAGCCCGCCCTCGCGGAAGGCCCGGACGACGCCGGCCGCGATGCTGCCGCCGCCGCACTGCACGACGCCGTCGAAGATGGCCCGCGCCTCGCGGCGGATGAGGTCGCACTCGGCCTCGACGCGCTCCTCGGGCACGGGCGCGGCGGCGGCCGCCGCCACGCCGCGCATCACGAGGCCGAGGCCCTGCACGTTGTCCTCCAGCGTCGGGATGCGGTAGGCCTCGATGGGCGTCTTGGTGATCATCCGCGTCGCGCCCGAGAGGGCGGCCGTCACGGCCGAGTTGAAGATCAACTCCTCGGCGCGGGCCGGGTCGTCGGGGAAGGCCGCCATGTACTGGTGGAAGACCGTGTTGATCTGCACGTCCCGGTGGCCGAGGTTGCGGCAGACCTCGCGCGCCATCTCGCCCATCACGCGGACGGCGGCGATGTCCTGCGGGCGGTGGCCCTGCTCGGCGTAGCCGAGGCTCAGGCACTTGACGCCCTGACTGACGGCGAGGACGCTTTCGAGCAGGTTGACGGCGACGGCGAGCGACGGCGGGATGAGGGTCGCCGTCAGCGTCCCGAAGAACTCGCGGTCGAGCGCGATGCCGTAGCGCTCGTGGTAGAGGCCGGTCAGGCGGTCGACGTACTGCCAGCGCCGGACGGACTCGTCGAGCGGGTAGTTCTTGTAGTAGGGGACGTTGTAGCAGATGGCCCCGCCCTCGAAGGCCGTCACGCCGCCCGCGTAGGAAATCTCGGCCAGCAGCCGCGGGTCGCGCGTGCTGTGCCGTGTCTGCAAGGGCACGCCGACCTCCGCGATGACGCGCCGCAGGCCGGGCACGCCGTGGTTGATGACGGGGAAGCCGTTGAGCGTGGCCGCGCCGGTCGCCCGGCTCTCGGCGATGGCCTCGCCGGCCCCGGCGTAGTTGTTGTTGCGCGTCAGCGAATCGACCTGATAGGAGAGGACGCGCGCGCCGCAGCCGGCGAAGGCCCGGAAGAGCCTGATCTGGTCGCAGACCTGCGGCACGCCCGAGCGCGGCTGGACGAGCATCGGCAGGCGGCCGGCGTTGACCTCCGCTTGGAGGCGCGGGAAAGAGGGCTGGCGCGCGAGGAAGGCGGCGTTGCGCTCGAGGTCGCGCGCCGCCGGCCCCGTGCCCCACTGTTCGAGCACCTCGGCGCGGCAGCCGTGGAAGGCGGCGCCCTCGTAGCGCTCGTCGGAGACGGGGGCCGCGAGGCTCGGGGCCGGCGGCTGCGAGAGGCCGACGAGCGTCGTGCACTCGGGCATCGGCTCGACCTCGGCGAGGTCTTGTTCGAGCACGGAGAGCACGGCCCTCACGTCCGTGAACTTGACGAAGACGCGGCGGAAGCCCATCTCGACGAAGTGCCGCTCGTAGCCGGCCGCGTCGCCGATGTGGAGGTTGCCGCCCAGATACCAGAGCGGGCGGTGCGCGCGGTACTTCTTCATCAGCTCGGGGAACTCGCGCAGGTAGTAGCGCGTGTGGCCGTCCATGCTGGAGATCATCACCACGTTGCAGAGCGCGGCGAGCTGGAAGAAGTCTTCGAGGCTGTTCTGCGTGCCGAGGTAGCTGACGCGGTAGTCGGCCTGCAACGAGTGGCGCAGGATGGTCAGCCCGACGGAGTGGGAGTCGCCGCCGACGCCGCCGAGCAGGATGCTCGGGCGCCGGGCGTGGGGGTCGTGCTTCTCGGCTTTCTGTTTCATGGCTTTGGGGGACGGCCGCGCGCGCCCGAGTTATCCGTTGAAGTCGTAGATCAGCCGGCCGCTCTCCTCGTCGCTCATCAAAGAGAGGCCGTCGATCTCCCTGTCCGGGTTCCCGGTGACCTCTTCGAGCAGCGACCGGAAGTAGGCCATCATGCGCTCGGCGGTCGCGGCGTCGAAGAGGTCTGTGTTGTATTCGAGCGTGCCGCCGAGGCCGTCGGCGTCTTCGGTCATCGCGAGGTAGAGGTCGAACTTCGCCGTGGCGCGCTCGGTGCCGAGGCCGCTCACGCGGACGCGCAGCTCGGGCAGCTCGTAGGCGGTCAGCGACATGTTCTGAAGGATGAACATGACTTGGAAGAGCGGCGTGTAGCTCGGGTCGCGCTCGGGCAGGAGCGTCTCGACGAGCATCTCGAACGGCGTCTCCTGATGCGCGTAGGCGCCGAGCGTCGCCTCGCGCACGCGCCGGACGACCTCGCGGAAGGTCGGGCCGCCGGAGAGGTCTGCGCGCAGGACGACCGTGTTGACGAAGAAGCCGATGAGGCCCTCGGTCTCGACCCGCGTGCGGTTGGCGACGCCCGTGCCGACGACGATGTCCTGCTGCCCAGTGTACCAGTCGAGCAGCACGTCGAAGGC
>DATMVI010000431.1:0-12342 GCA_035563275.1 Pyrinomonadaceae bacterium | reverse complement strand
TGGGACATCTACGGCGAGCCGCTGCTGGCCGGCGCCCGGCCGCCCGGCGACGCCGCGCCGACGCCGGCCGCGCCCGAACCCGCCGGCACAAACGCGGAGGCGGCCGGCGTCATGCGCGACGCGGCCGAAGCCCTGAGCGACGCGCTCGGCCGCTGGATCGGCGCCACCAACGCGCGCGACCTCGCGCGGCAGATGGACTTTTACATGCCGCGCCTCGACGCCTTCTACCTCGCGCGCAACGTCACGCGCGACTTCGTCCGCGCCGAGAAGTCGCGCGCCTTCTCGGACGCCGACCTCATCGACATCCGCGCCGCCGAGCCCGAGATCATCCTCCGCGACCGCGGCCGGGCGGCCGTCATGCGCTTCCGCAAGCAGTACCGCATCGAGGGCGGCCGCCGCACGCGGCGCGGCGAGGTCGTGCAGGAACTCCGCTGGCGGCGCACCCCGCGCGGCTGGAAGATCACCAGCGAGCGCGACATCAGGGTGATACGGTAAAAGCCGCGGGTCGCGAGCCGTAAATCGCGAGCCGTTAAAAACCCGAGGGCCGCCGCGGCTTGAATGATTCAAGCCGCGGCGGCCCTCGACGCGTCTTTTCGATTCACGATTTACGGCTCGCGACTCGCCGCTTTTTTATCCCCGCAGATGCGGTCTCGCCTCGGCGGCGCGGACGTGGGCGGGGAAGTCGCGGTGCGTGCTCATGAGGAAGGCGTTGGAGCTGGGGGCGAGCGCGTTGCCGTGCGTGGCGAGCAGGCGCACCATGCGGCTGAAGGCGGTCGCGCCGTAGTAGTGGCCGTCGCGCAGCGAGACGAGCACATCGGCCGTGTGGCCGACGCGGGGCTCGGCGAGCGAGGCGTAGATGTTGGCGGGCGCGTCCGGGTAGGTGTGGGCGGCGGTGCGCGCCAGCCACTCCGCGTCGGGCGCGAAGCCGCGCTCGTCGAGCAGGCCGTCGGCCGCCAGCGCCGCCGCCGTCGCCGAGAGTTCGAGCGGGTCGCCGTCCACCTGCGCGTAGCGGTAGAAGACCGCGCCGCCCCTCGCCTCGCGCTCGACGCGGGCGCGGCCGCGCGCGCCGGTGACGACGACCGCGCCGGCGTCGCGGTGGACGCTGAAGTCCACGCCTTCGAGGTCGCCGAGCTCGCCGGCGAGTTCGGCCGGGTCGGTCTCGTCGCCGCAGTAGAGCGCGGCGTAGCCGCAGAGCCCGAAGGCCGGGGCCGCGACCCTCCGCCTGCCGCGCGGCCGGCGCAGGTCGCCCGCCACCTCGTAGCCCGCGCGGCGCAGGTGCGTCTGGAGCGGCACGCGGCGGTTCTCGACGAGGTTCATGCCGTGGTCGGAGAAGAGCACGATCTCGGTCTCGGAGCCGGCCTCCTTTTGCGCGCGGCGCAGGAGGCGGTCGAGCGAGCGGAGCGCGACCGAGAGGCGCGCCGGGCCGCCGATGTGCAGCAGGCCGTCGGTCGCCTTGAGGAAGCCGAAGAAGTCGCGCGCCGGGTCGGCGGCGAGGAACCTTTCGCGGAAGCGGCGCTGGTCGGCGCGCCACACCGTGTCGGTGGCGACGTAGACGAGGAACTCGAAGGGCAGCGGCTCCTGATAATCGAGCTCGTCCATGTAGGACGAGGGAACCTTGTCGGGCGTGCGCCGGCCGAGGTACTTGCGGACGCCGCCGCGCAGCTCCTTCGCCTCGCGGTCGAAGTAGAGGCTTTCGTAGCCGGGCGGCGGCGTCGCGCCGAGCATCTCGGCCAGCGCGACGTTCGTCAGCGTCGGGAAGGGCGAGAGCAGGCGCGCCGGGTCGCGGAAGTTGTCGAAGAGGCCGGCCGAGCGGGCCTCGGCCAACGTCTCGAACGGCACGCCGTCGAGGCAGAGGAGCAGGCGGCGCGGGCGCGCGGGCGTCGCCGCGGGCCGGGCGGCCGCCTCCCTCTCGGCCGCCGCCGCGCGCGCCGCGAGCGAGGCCATCAGGCTTTGCGAGGAACAGCTACTGTCGATCATAACCCCGGCCTTGTTCATCGGACTGGAAAACAAGTTGTCAGTCGTCAGTCGTCAGTCGTCAGTTTTTGTCTTTACCGACGACTGACGACTTAAAGGTCGCCCCCCCGGCCCGGGCCGTGCCCCGGCGGGTTCCGCGTCGCCGGAGAGGTCGGAGACTTTGCCGGAGGGCTTGAAGGGCTGCTTGAGCCCGCGGCGCGCCTCCTCGTGCGAGTCGTAGACGTTGGGGCGAGAGAGGACGGCCTTGTAGTGCGTGAGCGCCTCGTCGCGCTTGCCGGCGAGGTCGAGGGCCTGCGCGGCGCGGAGGCACGAGCGGGTGACGAGCGTCGCCTCGGCGCCGGGGGCCGCGCCGGCCGCGAGGAACTCTTTGGCCGCGCGCTCGGGCTGGCCCGCGACGAAGAGCGCGTCGCCGTAGGAGTAGCGCACGAGGTCTACGGGCACGCGCGGGCCGCCGGCCCCGCCGCGCGCCGACAGCAGCGACTCGAAGATGGCGAAGGCTTCCTCCTCGGTCTTCTTCGCCGCCTCGGGCGCGGTCGCGCGGTCGAGCGCGGCCTGCGAGACGAGCGCGTCGGCCGCCTCCATCTTGAAGAGGTAGTTGCGCGGGTAGCTGGCGGCCAGCTCGGCCGCGTAGCGGTGCGCGTCGCGGAAGCGGCCCTCGCGCTTGAGCAGGGCGATGAGCAGCACGCGCGCGTCCTCGCGCGCCCACGTGCCCTCGCGGGCCACCTGTTCGAGCGTCGCCAGCCCCCGCTTCTTCGAGCCGCGGAAGCCGCCGACGGCCGCCATGATCTTGACCGGCAGCGGCAGCCCGCCGACCACGTAGTCGTACATCCCGATGGTGATCTTCGCGTCGTGGAAAGTGGGGTCGAGCTTGACGACCTTGCGGTGGCGGTCGACGGAGTCCGAGCCGTTGCTCAGGGCCGACATGAAGCTGCGCTCGACCATCGCGCCCCACGCCGCCTTCAGCCCCTCGACCGCGCCGAGGTAGTAGAGCGCTTCGGTGTCGTTCGGGTTGACCTTGAGCCGCGCCTCGCAGAGCGCCTTCGCCTGACGGGTCAGCTCGCGGAACTCGGCGACGGTCTTCGGGTCGGCCTTGTCGTCCTTCTCCTTGTAGAAGCCCTCGGTGTTGTAGAGCGAGGCCTGAAGGCGGCGCGACTCGTTCAGCGTCCGGAGCCAGAGGGCGGCGGCGAGGAACTGCGGCCCGGCCGGGTGGTCGGGGAACGCCTTCGCCATCTCGCGGAAGCGCGCCTGCGCGCCCGAGTAGTCGAGGTTGTAGAGCGCGCCGAAGCCCTCCTTGCGCAGCGCGTCGAAGCGCGCGCGGTCGATGTCGGCGGCCTTCGCGGGCGCGGGGCCGCCGGCCGCCTGCGCCGCCTGCGCGGCGGCTGGCGCCGGGGCCGTCAGCAAAAGGATCGTCAGCAGGAACTTGTAAGTCTTCATAAAGCTTCACCGTCAAAGGGTCGTTTCAACTCTCCGGGGAGAACCACACTCAGCCGCCGAAGGCTTCGAGGTACTTGACGCCCGCGCCCGTGTTGAAGAGGACGACGCGCTCGCCCCTTGTGACCTCGCCGCGCCCGATCAACTTTCTGAGGGCCGGCAAACAGGCCGCGCCCTCGGGCGCGACGAACAGCCCCTCGGCCGCGCCGATCTCGCCGACCGCCTCCAGCAGCTCGGCGTCGCTCACCGCGACCGCAGCCCCTTTGGATGCGCGCAGCGCGTCGAGGATCAAAAAATCGCCGATGGCCTTCGGCACGCGCAGGCCCGAGGCCACCGTCGCCGCGTCGGCGAACTCGTCGGCTGTCCGCTTCCCCTGCTCGAAGGCGCGGACGACGGGCGCGCAGCCCTCGGACTGCACCGAGACCATCCGCGGGCGCTTCGCGCCGACCCAGCCCATCCGCTCCATCTCGTCGAACGCCTTCCACATGCCGACCAGCCCCGTGCCGCCGCCCGTCGGGTAGACGACCACGTCGGGCAGCTCCCACGCGAGCTGTTCGGCCAGCTCGTAGCCGAGCGTTTTCTTGCCCTCGACGCGGTAAGGCTCCTTCAAAGTCGAAACGTCGAACCACCCTTCGGCCTCCCTGCGCCGCGCGACCTCCGCGCCGCAGTCGGTGATGAGGCCGTCGATGAGGGTGACGCGCGCGCCCGTCTGCTCGCACTCGACGACGTTGGCGCGCGGCGTGTCGCGGGGCATGAAGATGTGCGCTTCGAGGCCGGCGCGGGCCGCGTAGGCCGCCAGCGCCCCGGCGGCGTTGCCGGCCGAAGGGACGGCCAGCTTCTTGGCGCCCAGTTCCTTCGCCATCGAGACGGCCGCCGCCATCCCGCGCGCCTTGAAGCTCTGCGTCGGGTTCTGCGACTCGTCCTTGATGAAGAGTTCGCCGAGGCCGAGCCGCTCGCCCAGCCGCGCGGCCCGCAGCAGCGGCGTCCAGCCCTCGCCGAGCGAGACGACGTTCTCGTCGCGCTCGACGGGCAAGACCTCGCGGTAGCGCCACAGATCGCCCGGCCGCCCCGGCAGACTCTCCTTTGTCAAACTGCGCGCCGCGCGTTCCAAGTCGTAGCGCACGAGCAGCGGCTTGCCGCACCCGACGCACAGGTTTTGCAACCGCCGTGCCTCATGCCTGCGCCCGCACGCCGCGCATTCAAGGTGTGTCACGAACATTCGCGCCGAACCTCCCGCCGGGCCGGTTCGGCCCGAAAATCCAACAAAAAAAGCCCTCCCGGCCGCTCACAGCCGGGGGGCCGACGACAGATTTCGCCTTTCCTTAACCCACCCCGCGCGCGCCCGGCGTAAGGGATAGTTTACCCACGCCGCCGGCCCACGCGCCAGTTGGAGCGACTATGTTGCGCACGCGGAGGGATTGGGGGCCGCGGACGGAAAAGGCGGCCTCTCTTTTCCGTCCGCGGCCCGCGACCGAAAAGTGTCAGTGCTTGCCGTGCTGGCCGGAGTTGTCCTTGATCTGGTCGCGGATTTCGCCGCCGGGGAACTTCGAGGAGTGGACGTTGGTGTAAGTCCGCCCGGCGCGCATGGCGCGGATGAGTTCGGCGAACTCGCCGGGCGCGACGCCCTGCGCCGTCGGGCCGACCACGTCGGCCGCCGTGACCGTGCCCGTGATGGTCGCGGGCGGGGCCGGGCAGGGCTGCGTGCCCGGCGGGGTCGGCGGGCTGGCGAGGTTCGAGCAGAGCCAGACGCTGATGCCGCCGTTGACGCCCGGCTGGCCGACGTGGATGTGGGCCTGCTGGACGGCCCCTTCGAGGTCGGCGTAACTCAGTTTGTAGGTGATCTGCGACTCGTCGTTGCTGATGCGGGCGCTGAAGTTGCCGTTGGCGACGGTCGAGACGGCCGGGACTTCTTCGAAGCCGGTCAGGAACGCCCGGAAGTTCTTCGAGTTGACCACGGCCAGCGCCGCCGCGGCGCACAGCAGGACGGCGGCCGCGGCCAGAATGCTTCGTTTCCTCATACACACCTCCAGAGAGAGAACTGATCGAGGTTCAAAGGGGAGCGGCGCGGCGCAAGCGAATGAGGCCCGGCCCGCGAGGAGACCCGCCTGCGCCTGAGTGAGATCAATTGTGGCGTTCGTGCGCCGCGCATGATAGCAGAAGTAGGCAGTAGAGAGTAGTCAGTAGCCAGTAGCGCTCGGCGTGATTGCTGCTGACGCTAACACCGGGACGGTGCGCCGCCGAAGGTCTTTATCTACTGACTACTGGCTACTGACTACTGCTTACCGTCTACTTAGTTCCCTTCGCTAGAGTTTTTGGCGCTTCTCGTTTAAGGTTAGGACACGCACTCGAATAACACGGGGAGAGATTTACCGGGGCGTGGGTCGCGCGGGCGCGGCGCTCGCCCCGCTCGACGGATGAAGATTCGCCTGATCGCGCTCGACCTCGACGGCACGCTTCTGGACTCGCGCGGGCAAGTGAGCGGGCGCAACCGCGCGGCCGTAGCCTCGGCGCGCGCGCGGGGCGTGAGGGTGGCGCTCGTCACGGGCCGCCGCTTCCGCGACGCGCGCCCCGTCGCCTTAGACCTCGGGCTGGACGTGCCGGTCGTCGCGCACAACGGCGCGCTCACCAAGCACGCGCGCACGCTGGAGACGGTGGCCGTGCGCTTGATGCCGGCCGAGGCGGCCCGCGTGGTCGTCCGCACGGGCCGCGCCCACGGGGCCGACGCGCTCGTCAGCGACGACCACGAAGGCGCGGGCCTGCTCGTCTACGACCGCGTCAGCGAGGGGAACACGGCGCTGCAAAAATACATCGAGTGGTCGCGGCGCGTCGTCGGCGACGAGGCGGCCGGCGTCGTCCGCCGCGTGCCCTCGCTCGAAGACTACCTCGACCACGACCCGCTGCACGTCACCTTCTCGGGCGGCTGCTCGGCGATGGAGCGGCTCGCCGAGGGGCTGCGGGGCGAGTTGGGCGCGGCCGTCAGGCTGCTGCTCACGCTCTACCCGAAGCCCGACTTCGCGCTGCTCGACGTGATCCACGCCGAAGCCTCGAAGGGCGCGGGCCTCGCGGCCGTCGCCGCCGAGCAGGGCTTAAGCGCCGCGGAGGTGATGGCCGTCGGCGACAACTTCAACGACCTCGAAATGATCGAGTACGCCGGCACGGGCGTCCTCATGGGCAACGCCGACCCGGCCTTGCGCGAGCGCGGCCGGTTCCACCTGACGGCCTCGAACGACGAGGACGGCGTCGCCGAGGCGATCGAACGATTCGTTCTACGAGAAGGTTATCAGTAAACAGTTATCAGCCGTCGGCGGGCCGGGTGAGTTGTGTCCCTGACGCTTTTAACTGCCCGCCCGCCGGGGGCCGGCTGATAACTGACGGCTGACGACTGACGACTTGAAAGGACTTTTTTATGGCTAATCGAATCGCGAACATCAAGACGAACCACGGCACGATCCGCTTCGAGCTGCTCGAAGACGAGTCGCCGAAGACGGCCGAGAACTTCCGCCTGCTGGCCGAGGCGGGCAAGTACGACGGCGTCATCTTCCACCGCGTCATCAAGGGCTTCATGATTCAGGGCGGCGACCCGACGGGGACGGGGCGCGGCGGGCAGTCGGCGTGGGGCGGGCGCTTCGACGACGAGATCAACCCGCGCTCGGAACTCTACCGCGGCCCCTACGCGAAGGGCACCGTGGCGATGGCCAACGCCGGCCCCAACACCAACGGCTCGCAGTTCTTCATCATGCACGCCGACTACCCGCTCCCGCCCAACTACACCAAGTTCGGCCGCGTCGTCGAGGGTCAGGACGTGGTGGACAAGATCGCCACCACCCAGACCGACCACGGCGACCGCCCCGTCAGCGAGGTGAGGATGGAGAAGGTCACGATAGAAAATGCGGAATGATGAATGCAGAGTGCAGAATGCAGGCAGGGCGGTTTTCGTCCTGCACTCTGCATTCTGACTTCTGCGCTTCTCTACTCGGCCGGACGGCGGACTGCCCCAAGCCCCCGGTCAACTCGCCCCGCGCGAACGCGAGGCGCGGCGGCGCGACGGCGACCAGCGCCGCCAGCGCCGCGCGCTTCAACCCTGTCATTCATCGTCATCAGTCGCCTCCCGGATGTTTTTCAGAGGGCGGCCGGCACGTCATGTTTGACGGGGCCGTGGCCGCGGCCGAGGCCGGGCGCGCGGCGGATGGCTTCGGTGACGAAGCGCTTGGCGGCCCCGACCGACTCTTCGAGCGTCAGGCCGCGCGCGAGGCAGGCGGCGACGGCGGCGGCGAGCGTGCAGCCCGTGCCGTGCGTCGAGGTCGTCTCGATGCGTTCGGCGCGGAAGAGCGAGACGCGGCCGCCCTCGTCGAGCAGGTCGAGCGCGTCCGAGGTCAGGTGGCCGCCCTTGACGAGCACGGCCGCCGCGCCCATCTCGCGCAGGCGCGAGGCGGCGCGGGCCATGCCCTCCTCGTCGCGGATGGTCAGCCCTGTGAGGCGCTCGGCCTCGGGGATGTTGGGCGTGACGACGCGCGCCAGCGGCAGCAGTTCCCTCTTCAAAGCCTCCAGCGCCTCGTCGTCGATCAGGTCGTACCCCGAGGTCGAGCGCACCACGGGGTCGACGACGGGCGCGGGCAGCGCCTCCCCGCGCAGCAGCCGCGCGACCTCGCCGATGACCTCGCGCGTCGGCAGCATCCCCGTCTTCATGCCCGCGACGCGGAAGTCTTCGACGACCGGCAACACCTGCCGGCGGACGGCCTCGGCCGTCTGGTGCGCCGCGCCGAAGACGCCGGTCGTGTTCTGATAGGTCAGCGACGTGACGGCCGCCGCCGCGAAACAGCCGAAGGCCGTAAAGGTCTTGATGTCGGCGACGACGCCGGCCCCGCCCGAAGGGTCGAACCCGGCCACGGTCAGCGCCACCGGCGGCGCAGTTGATTCGGTAGAGGACATAAAAGAAGTAGACAGTAGTCAGTAGTCAGTAGTCAGTAGTCAGTAGTCAGTAGTCAGTAGGAAGAGCTTCGGTATCGTATCGTCAGCGCGTCGGCGTCGGCAAACTTAACGCGGAGTCTACTGACTACTGTCTACTGTCTACTGTCTACTGAATTCTTCCGCCGCGCGGAGGACGGCCGCGAGGTCGCCGGCGTCGGCGAAGAGGCGGATGGCGGCGACGCCGCGCGCGCCGGCGTCGAAGCAGGCGCGGGCGTTCTCAAGGGTGACGCCGCCGAGGGCGACGACGGGGAAGGGGGAGAGGGCGCGGGCCGCCTCGCCGAACCGTTCGAGTCCGAGGGGCGGGCCGTAGGCGCGCTTCGAGGGGGTGTCGAAGACGGGGCCGAGGAGGGCGAAGTCCGCGCCGCCGTCGCGCGCGGCGCGCGCCTCCGCGTGCGAGTGGGCCGAGACGCCGACGACGAAGTCGGGGCCGAAGGCGCGGCGGACGGTCGAGGCTTCGAGCGAGTCGGCGGCGAGGTGGACGCCGTCGCAGCCGGCGGCGCGCGCCACGTCGGCGCGGTCGTTGACGAGGACGCGCGTCCGGCTCCCGCGCGCGAGGTCGGCCGCGCCCGCCGCGAGTTCGAAGAGCACGCGCGCGCTCAGGTTCTTCTCGCGCAGTTGGACGAGGGTGACGCGGGCGGCGACGGCCCGCCCGACGAGCGCGAGGACGGCGCGGAACTCGGCGTCGCCGCGCGTCGTCGAGCTAAGGGTCGCGCCGCTCGTGATGAGACAGGTGATCGGGCGTGGCAGCGCGTGCGGCATCTGCGGGGGCGTGCGCGGCGGCGTGGCCGGCTTCGGCCGCGGCGCGCGCCGCGTCGAGACCTTCGAGCCGGCGCACGGTGTCGCGGAAGTGGGACATCTCCCAGAAGGCCATCGCGAGGTTGAGCAGGCCGAGGCCCGTCACCGCGCCCCGCACCCAGCCCGAGGCGACCGCCTGCTGCAAGCCCTGAAAGCCGGTCTCCTGCGCCGCGAAGACGAGGAAGAAGTTGTCGCCCCAGTCGCCGAGGCCGAACCACCGCACCCACGGCGCGATCGTCAGCACGAGGCCCGCCTCAAGGCACAGGATGATGTAGAAGATGACGGTCAGCCTCGAAGCCATAAGAGCCGTGAACCGCGAACCGTGAATCGTAAATCGTGAAGACAAGTTACCAGTCTTCGGTTGTCAATTCTCAGTTTTTTCTCTGTCTTTACTGACAACCGACGGCCGGCGACTTCTCTTCACGGTTCACGGTTGGCGGTCTTTTGCAGTTCGCGCAGCCGCTCCGCGACGCCGCGGTAAGAAACGTCGATGGCGTAGACCTCGGAGAGGACTTCGATGGCGCGGGCCGTGTCGCCCATCTGCTCGTAGGCCGCGCCGAGGTCGTAGCGCAGGGCCTGATACTCGTCCTCGCTGTGGCCGGGCGCGTCCAGACCTTTCTTGAACCAGACGGCGGCGGCGCGCGGGACGCCCTTCTGCATGAAGCAGTGGCCGAGCAGGTTGCAGCACTGGAGGTAACGCGGCGTGCCGTCGCCCGGCGCGGACAAATTGGCCGCGGCCTGAAACTCCTCGACCGCCTGATCCAGCAGGCCCATCTCGCGGTAGGCGAGGCCGGTCTGGAAGTGCGTGTCGAAGTCGGCCGCGGCGTCGGCCGGTTCCTCGACCGACTCGCGGAACTCGTCGAAGATGGCGGCGAGGCCGGGGTCGATGCCGGCGCGCGGCGCGGCCTGTTCGGGCGCCGACGGCTGCGGCGCGGCGGGGGGCGTTTGCGGCGCGGGCGCCGCGGCCGGCTCCCCGGCCCCCATCTCGAAGTCGGCGGCCGGCTCGTCGGCGGCCGTCGCCGTGTCGGCGTTGAACTCGTAAGCGCCGAAGTCCACGAAGCCGGCCGCGTCGGCGGCGGCCGCGTCGCCGTTGGCCTCGGGGGCGCCGGCGGCGAAGGAGCCGACGAGGTCGGCCGGCAACTGCGCGCGGCGCTCGTCGATGCCGGCGTGCTCGCCGTACTGCTTTTCGAGCATGTCGAGCGTGTCGCGCGCGATGTCGAGGTAGCCCTGCTCGATGTAGAAATCTACACTCTCCAACTCCTGCGCGAGCATCTGCTCGGCCCCGGCCGAGCCGGCGGCGCGCTCGGTGCCCGCGGCGTCGAAGCCGAAGTCGATCTCCTGAAACGCGGCCGGCTCGGTGGGCGCGCCGACCTCCGCGAAGTTGTAGGTGACCTCGGCGGCCTCGCCGAAGTTTTCCACCTCGACCCGCGGGGCCTCGGCCGCCTCGGGCGCGGCGACCGAGTTCCACTCGAACTCGCCGGCGGCGGCCTCCGGCGCGGGCGCGGCCGGCGGCGCGGCGTAGGCGTCGTCGTTGAGCATGAAGCTCTCGAAGCTGGGCACCTCGGCGGCGGCCGCCGCGCCGGCGTCCTCGGGGAGCGGGCCGCCGAGGGCTTCGAGGCGCGCGGCGAAGCGCGTCTCGCCGGGCGCGAGGCGCGTCAGTTGCGCCAGCGCGTGCCGCTCGTCGTCGGCCGCGCCGGCCGAGCCGGCGGCGTCGGCGAGCCTTTCGAGCGCCGTGCGCAGGCGCTCCTCGTCGCGCCGCCACGTGTAGGCGCGCACGAGCAGGCGCAGGGCGTCGAGCTGTTCGGGGTCGCGGGCGAGCGCCTCCTGAAGCAGTTCGAGCAGCGCCTCGTCCTGCCGGCCGGCGAGCGCCTGTTCGCCGATGCGCGAGAGCAGGCGGGTCGCGTCGCCGACGGCCCCCTGTTGCAGGTAGAGGCGGACGACATCGAAGAAGAGCGTGAAGCTCGACGCGTCGCGGTTGACGAGTTCCTCCGTGGCGCGCTCGGCGCGCACGGCGCTCTCGGCCTCGACGTAGGCGCGCGCCAGCATCGCGCGCAACTCCACGTCTCCGGGCCGCGAGGCGACGGCCTTCTCCAGCGCCTCGGCCGCGTCGTCGGGCGTGCCGAGCGCGCAGTGCGCGGCCAGCATCCCTTGCAGCGCGGCGTGCAGGCCGGGGCGCAGGGCGAGGGCGCGGTCGAAGGCTTCGAGCGCGCGCTCGTGCTCGCCGCGCGCCGCAAGCCGCCCGCCGGCCTCGGTGTAGGCGGCGGCCGCCTCCTCCTCCAAACCCTCGACGGCGTAGTTGTCGGCGAGGCGAAGGCGGATGTCGGTGTTCGAGGGGTCGAGGTCGGCGATGCGCCGGAGCACGCCGACGGCCTCGCGCGCGTCGCCGGCGCGGGCGTAGGCGTCGGCCGCGAGGAGGAACTGCGCGCGGGCGTCCACCATCAGGCCCTGCTGCTCGTAAAGCGCGGCGAGGGCGAGCGCCGTCTCCGGGTCGTTGGGCTGGAGGCGGGTGAGCTTCTTGTAGATGGCGACGGCTTTGCCGCCGAAGCCCTGTTCGCGGTAATGTTCGGCGACGCGGCGGTAGCAGGTGACGGCGTACTGCTTCTCGTTGAGGCGGGCGTAGAGGTCGCCGAGGGTGTTCAGCGCGGTGATGTCCTCCGCGTCATTCTCGACGATGCGGCGGTACTCCTGAATGGCGGCCTGAATCTTGTTCTGGGCAAGATACTTCTCGGCCGCACGGATGGCTTTAGACTTATCGAATGCCATTAGAGGTTTAACGACCGCTCCGGGGGAAGTGGGGCGAGCGAGACCGGCGACGCGAGGCGAACAGGCAGCGACAGGGTGCTCCGGCCCGGCGTGGAAGTCTCGTCCATGGCTCTCGCCCCTGCCTCCGAGGACGGGCAGTTTTGTACGCTAACACGCGCCTTCGGCGGAAGTCAACCGACCCTTCCCGCAAGGTTTATGGGCACTGACGAGGCGGAAAACGGAGGCCGCGGCGGCGCGCCGGGGCGGCTGGCGCTGGCCGGTTTCGCGCTCTACGCGGCGGCCGCGCCGCACTCGATTGCCGGCTCGTGGATGGGCCTTTCGCTGGTCGTGCTGGCGTGGCTGTGGCGCGCGGCGGCCACCCGGCAGGCGGGGCTGCGGCGCACGCCGCTCGACCTCCCGCTCTGGCTCTTC
>DATMVI010000430.1:0-6140 GCA_035563275.1 Pyrinomonadaceae bacterium | reverse complement strand
GTCGCCGTCGCCGGCTCCGTCTTCGTCATCTTCGGCCTCGCCGCGCTCACGGCCGGCGTGCGCGGCCTCTACCGGCGTCACCGCGCTCGCCGCGCTTACCTCTCCGGCGCGACCGCGCCGTGGGACTGGGAGCACCCGTGGAACCGCCACGGCGCGCGCGACGACGTGTGGCGGCGTGCGCTGCGGCGCTTCGCGTGGATCGCCTTCCTCGCGCTCTTCCTCTCGCCCTTCCACTACCTCCTGCTGACCATCGAGGACACGACGTTCCGGGTGCTGGGCGGGCTCTTCCTCCTCGTCTTCGACGCGGCCGTCGTCTTCACCCTCGCGGGCGCCGTCAGGGCGGTCATGCAGGGGCTCAAGTACGGCCGCGTCTTCCTCCAGTACGAGCAGTTCCCGATGCTGCTCGGCCGCCCCGCCGCAGTCCGGCTCATGTTCAACCGGCCCGTGGACGCGCGGGGCGTCGAATGCGCCATCCGCCTCGTCGAAGAGACGGTCGAAGTCTCCTCCCGCGGCCGCGGGAAGAACTCGCGCCAGTACGTCTTCGACCAACTCTACGAGGAGAAGCTCACCGCGACGCTCTCGCCCGGGACGGACGGCAGGCAGACGGCCCGCGTCGAGTTCCGACTCCCCGAGGGCGACTACTCGACCCGTCTGAGCGGCGAAGAGCCGCGCTACTGGCTCTTCGAGGCCGAGGCGGCGACGCCCGGAGTCGATTTCCAAGCGCGCTTCCTGCTACCCATTTACGCGCCTACGGGTCACGCCTTCACGGGCCCACATTGATACGCCGCGGCCTCCTCGCCCGAGGGGCGCGGCGGCCCCTCCGCCCCCGCACTCACCTCGCGCGACGGCGGGGCGCCGGGCGCCGGCTCGCGCGCCTGACCGCCGCACGCTCAAGCTCGCTCAGGCGCGCGCCGAGGGCCCTGTTCTGCCGCCACAGCTCCGCCAGTTGCTGCTGCTGTAATCCCATCTGCCGCCGCTGTAATTCGAGCTGCCGCTGCTGCTCCTGCACGGCATCGACGAGGACGGCCCCGACGCGGTCGTACCTCACCCCTTCGACCTCCCCCGCCGTGTTGCGCGTCACCAGCAGCGGCGCGGCCTCCGAGACCTCCTCCGCCACGAGCCCGAGGTCGCGCGCCCCCCCCTCCCTCCACGTAAAAGTGACCGGGCGCAGGCGGCCGACCAGTTCGAGCCCGCCCCGGAAGCTCGCCACCCCCTCCTTGTAGCGCAGCGACGAGGAGCACGAGGCGAGCTGGTTCAAGGCGTTGCGGCAGAGCGCCGTGATGCCGGCCACGCCGAGCGTGTCGACGCGGACGATGCCGTTGACGTGGAGGCGGTCGGCGGGGGTCGTCGTGCCGATGCCGACGTTGGTGTCGGCCGTGGCTGAGTTGACGCCGTTGATCGAGCCGAGGACGAGCGAGTTGCTCTGATCCACGCGGGCGCGCGCCCCGACCGCCGTGGCGTTGGTGAGGTCGCCCGCCCCGGCGTTAGCTGCGAAACCGAAGAGGGAGTTGAAGGAGCCCGTCGTGTGGGAGAGGCCGGTGTCGTTGCCGAAGAAGGAGTTGTGTGTGCCCTCCGTGTTGGCGAAGCCGGCCGTCCTGCCGAAGAAGGCGTTCTCGGTGCCCGACGTGTGGCCCGCGCCCGCCCCCCGCCCCGCGAAGAGGTTATTCGTGATCGGCGCCCACAGCACACGGTCTCCGCCGAGGTTGTACTGCTGGGAAGAGTTGATCGGGCCCACCACGTCGAGCTTCACCAACAGATGAGGCTCGTCCGTCCCTATCCCGACCCGGCCCGCCCCGTCGATGACGAAGCGCGTCGTCGCGCCCCGATCCGCCCCGAAGACCCCCTGCGCGATGTTCGAGCGCGTGTTCGACTCGATCTTGAAGATGCCGCTCTCGTCGTAGGCGACGGTCGAGGAGGCGCCGCCCGCGCCCGCCGACATGATCTTGCCGTCCAAGCGGTCGAGGATGAAGAGCGAGGCCGTGCCCACGTTCTGGAAGAGCGACCGCCCGACGACGTGCAGCCTCTGCGCGGGGCTGCTCGTGCCGATTCCGACGTTGCCGCCCGCCTCCGTGACGGCCGAGTCCGTCAGCGTGCCCGAGCCTCCGGTCTCGGCCCACTTCGCCAGCCGGTTCTGGGTGCCGGTGCCGGCGGCGGACGGGCCCGGCAACTCTTCGCCCTCCGCGCTCGTCAGCGTGAGCCTGCCCGATTGCGACGTGAGCGTCGTCCCGTCGGGGAACCTGAAGCCGCCCGAGGCGCGCACGGCGCCGGCCACGTCGAGCGTCGCCTCCGGGCTGTCGGTGCCGACGCCGACTCTCCCCTCGGGCGTGACGCGCACGTGCTCGCGCTCCCCGCCCCGCAGCACGTCGCCGGTGCGCAGCGTGAGCGCGCCCGTGGTCGAGGTCAGCGCGCCCGCGCCCCCGTCGTGCGTCGAGAGCGTCGCCGCGCCCTCCTCGGGGGGCGGAGACGAGGCGGGCGCGGCCGCTTCGTTCCCGAGCCCGGCGGCCGCCTCGGCCTCGCCCAGAGCGAGCGAGGGCTGCCCGCCCGCGAGCACGACCGCCCCCTGCCTGAAGCTGAGCCGCCCGGAGAGGTCTCTGGCCGTCAGCACGCAGGAGTAAGTGCCGTCGGAGAGGCCGCTCGCCTGCGCCGCCCAGTCGCGGACGTTGCCCGGCAGGAAGCCCGAGTCGAAGACGGCCGCGCCCGAAGAGTCGTAGACCTCAAGGCGGGTCTGGCGCACCGCGCCGAGGGCGACGAAGCGCACGCCCGAGGCCGTCGCCGAGACGGTCACGGTCGGGGCGGCGCCCCGCTCGGCGGGCTTCCGAAGCGTCTGCGCCGAGGCAGGGGTGGCGAGCAGGAGGAGGAGGAGCGTGCAGGAGAGAGGGCCGGGTATGCGAATCATTGTGTCACCTCGAAAGGGGCAAAAAAAGCGCGGCCTGCGCGGGCGGCGCGCGTCGTTCGGGTGCGGTTTTACGGGGCGCGGGCGAATCGTGCGGCGCTGTGGAGCCGGTCACAGGCAGGGAGGTTAGCGGCGAGCGGGAGGCGGTGTCAACGCAAACATCGCGCGTCTTTGCCCTCGGTTGAATCCGGGCTCGTCTCGGGGATGAACCTTGCAGTTCGGGCGGCGTGCTAGCGCGGCGCTTATCATCAGCGGCTATGATTTAAGTCGCTGTCAACAGGTCAACGAAAAGGTAGGCGAGGCCGCACGCCAAAGGAGTGCGGCCTCGCCTACCTTTCGCCCTGCCGGTCAACACCCGTCCTGCGCCCGGCCCCGGAGGAAACCTTTGAGGCGGGGCCGGGCCGCGCCGGGCTTACTCGGCGACCCGCGGCACGGTCCTGAACCTGTCGCGGTACTCGAACGAGGTGATGAACGCCTCGACCATCTGCGCGTTGACGTAGTTGCCGCCGAAGTCGTTGAGCTTCGTCAGCCAGAAGTTGTAGCCGCCTTCGTCGGGGCTGCGCTTGAGGTAGCCGAAGTACTGCATCAGGACGAAGGCCCGCGCGAACTCTTTCCGCGACAGCGCCTCGCCGCCGGCCACCTTCGCCAGCACGGACGCCCGCGTCTCGGCGCCGCCCCGCAGGCCGGCGACCAGCGCCTCCCGCTCGGCCGCGCTCGGCCGCAGCCCCGCGTTCGCGTGCAGCGCGTCGACGTACTGCTCGGGCGACAGGCCGTCGTAGCGGCCGCCGAACTCCGCGCGCCCCGCGAACGATTCGAGGAAGGCCCGCTCGTTCTCGCGCAGCCGGTTCTCCCAACCCGGCGCGCCCACGGCGACGCCCCGGCCGAACTCCCTCGCGTCGGGCGTGAACTCCTCGTAAGTCGGCCGGCGGCCGTACGCCGCGAGGTAGCTGCGGTAGACGAGGTAGCCCGTGCGCTGGAACTCGATGGAGAGGAAGAAGGCGGCCGAGACGTTGACGCGCTTGAGCGCGACGCAGGAGCGGTCGCCGCCGCAGCCCGCGATCTCCTGCGTCCAGAAGCTCTGGCCGGCGGCGTCCGGCTCGCGGTTGAGGAAATCGAGGTAGTGCTGGCGCACGAACTTCGAAGCCTCGGCCAGCGGGTCGGCGGCGCGGGCCGCGTCGAGACTCACCCCGGCCCGCGCCGCGTCCACCTCCGGCATGAGCCTGACGAGGAAGCCCGAGATGGGGCCGCCCGCGGCCGGGCCGCTCTGGTCGGTGACGGGGAAGTTCTGCGAGAACGTCCAGCCCGAGACGACGACGCCGCGCGCGCCGTCGAGCTTCAAGACCTGCGCGCTGTCGCCGGCCGCCCCGCCGAGGTAAGTCAGGTAGACGAGCGAGGCGCCGGCGGCGTCAACCTTCGCCACGTAGCCGTCGCCGCCGGGGGCCGAGATGTCGTCGGCCGAGCCGCCGCCGAAGGCGGTCTGGAAGACGCCGGGGGTGACGGGGAAGTCGGTCGAGAAGGTGCGGCCCGCGAGGTAGGCGTTGCCCGCCTCGTCGGGTTCGAGGCCGAAGCCGTCGTCGTCGGCCGAGCCGCCGAAGTAGGTGGAGTAGACGAGGCTGTCGCGGCGCGACGGGTCGAGCTTGACGAGCAGCACGTCCTCGCCGCCGGGCCGCGCTGGCTGCATCGCGCCGGGCGTGGTGGGGAACTCGCACAGCGCCTGACGCGCGGCGTCGAGGTTACAGGCGGCCGGGTCGTGGGCCTTACTGAGCACGTAAATCCTGCCCGCGCGGTCCACCGCAAGGTCTCTCGTCCGCTGGAGGAAGGTGCTCCCGAGGATGGTGCCGTAGACGACCGCCGAGCCGCCCGCGGCCGCCGGGTCGAACTTCACCACGAAGTTCGAGATCGGCGTCGAGGCCGGGATGTCTATGGAGGCCGGGATGTCGAAGCGTCCGGCGCGCACCGCGTTCGCCGTCACGGGGAAGTCGGACGAACCCGTCTCGCCCGTCAGGTAGACGTGGCCGCGCTGGTCGACGGCCGCGCCCGTCAGCCGGTCGGCCCGGTTCCCGCCGAAGTAGGTCGAGTAGAGCAGGGCGGGGCTGTCATCGGCGAGGCTGAGCTTCGTGATGAAGAGGTCGAACCTGCGCTGCTGCGAGTCGAAGAGCGGGTCGTCGCGCGGCTCGGCGGCGGCGGCGGGGCGCGTCGGCTGGAAGGCGCCCGCCGTCACGGGGAAGTCGTTCGAGGCGGCCCCGGCGTTGCCGACGAGGAAGACGTTGCCGCGCCCGTCGAGGAGCGGGCCGCCGGCCCCGTCGCTGCCGCTCCCGCCGTGGTAGCTCGAATAGCGCAGGTCGCCGCCCGGCCCGAACTTCATCACGAAGGCGTCGTAGGGCGGGATGTCGAGGCAGCAGGTGCCCGCGCCGGTGTTGTCCGGCGTGCCGCGGTTCAGCCTCTTCTGCGCCGCGTTCGGCGTCAGGGGGAAGTCCTCGGAGTTGGTCGTGCCGCCGACGTAGACGTGCCCCTCCCGGTCGACCGCCACGCCGCCGCTCTCGTCGCCGAAGCCGCCGATGTAGGTGGCGTAGACGAGCCGGTAGCCGCCGCCGGCCGCGGGGGCCAGCTTGCGCAGGTGAATGTCGGCGTTGTTGAAGGCGCCGCCCGGCCACGTGCCGCTGCGGTTGGCGCTCTGGAACGCGCCGGGCGTGGTCGGCAGCGTGAGCGACTGCGTGCTGGAGACGAGGTAGAGGTTGCCGGCCGCGTCGAGCGTGATGTCGTTGGCGCTCAGTTGGTAGCTGGCGTAGGTCAGGACGGGGTCTATGATCAGCTCTCTGGTCGCGTCGTACTCGCCGACCTCGAACCCGATGACGCCCTCGCCGCGGCGCACGTAGCGGCCGGCGACCTGCTCGCGCGCGCCCCCCCTGCCCTGATAGATGAGGGGCCGCCGCTGCACGAGCTTCCGCCCGGCGACGTGCAGCAGGAGGTCGCCGCCTTCGTCAATCTCCAGACGGTCGGCCCCCTCGAAGGCCATCCGGATGGCGCCCGGTTCCGCGCCGGGCTTCAGCGCGAAGTCGAACTCCAACTGCTGCTGGTTGCCGTAGTAGACGAGGTCTATGCCGGGGTAGACGCCCTCGTAGAGAACCTCCTCGAAGACGGGGACGTTGGCGCGACGGCGCGCCGGGTCGTTGCCGACCAGATAATTGACGTGACCCTCCGAGCGGCCGCGCCCGACGCCCCGCGCGCCGGCGTCCGCGCCGAGCAG